>NZ_JAKSDZ010000045.1 GCF_023509475.1 Aestuariirhabdus haliotis
CAAAAAGGCGTAACAAAGAGTCTGGGTTCGCCTGAAAGCCCCGTAGGGCGGTCCTAAAATGGTTTCTCTCGGTGTTGAAGCCCTTGTTCAGGTCTTGACATGAACGGCGAGCTTCGCCTTGATAAAAACCATTTTAGGATCCGCAGAGATCTATCCGAATTAATCAGAGGTGCCTTAACTTGTTTTGAAAATGAAGAGTCCAGATTACCCTTGCTATCTTCACCCCCTTGCCCGGCGATGTAAGCAATCCGGGAACCGCCTTTTGCTATTACGGCGTGGCTATAACCGTAAGGGGCCGGGTCATATAATCCTTCGGGATTTATGATCTCCGTTGTAAGCGTGCTTTCTGCTGGGATGGTTTGTGCATTTGCGTTTTTGTCAGTGAATGTTGACATGATTAAAAGGCTCGTGATGATGAGTGAATGAGTGCGCTTCACAGGATCTCCCTTCTTGCAAGACGTTATGATATTCAAGGCTCTTGATCGCTTAATGGATAGGCGCCTTGCTCAGCAAATTCATTTTCTCAGGATTACGCATAATATAGATGCCAGTCACCCTTTGGCGGCTGTCGAAGCTAAAAGAAACGATGGCCGTTGTTACGTTCTCCAGGCTAATTACGATGCCCCGTGAGCCATTGATATCCAGACTTTGCCAATCATGATTGGCCCAGTACTGATGAAGATTTCTACCCAGAAATTCCATGACGGCCGCTTTTCCATTCAGGCTCTTCTTGATAGTTGCCACCTTGCCGCCGCCATCGGCGTCGAGTCGAATATCGTCAGAGAGCAGATGCGCTAATGGTTCGGTATTGCCATCCGTGATTGCCGATTGGAAAGCATTCAGGAATTGGTCCTGAACCGTAAATGGGGTTGTATTCCTTACTTTATCCTTATCAATATTGAGCTTGGCACGGGATACCAGTTTTCGGCAGTTGGCTTCTTGCAGATTGAGTGTCTCAGCAATCTGCTCATAGGACGTTTCAAAGATTTCGCGTAACAGGTAGGCTGCGCGCTCTTTAGGCGTCAAACGCTCCAGCATTAATAGGAAAGCTGTTGTTAATGAACAGGCCAATTCAGTGTTGTCACTGAATTCACAATTCGTCGAGGTCTGAATAGGTTCGGGTAGCCAGGTGCCTATATAGTCAACCCGGCTTTTGTGAGAGGATTTCATTATGTCCAGGCAGTGCCTGGTACACACTCTGGTCAGCCATGCCTCACTATTGTCTATTTTGTTGGGGTCCTGGCGAGCCCATTTCAGGTAAGTATCTTGCACTGCGTCTTCGGCATCAGCAACAGAACCTAAGATTCGATAGGACAGCCCCAGCAATCTCGTTCGCGATTGTTCAAAGTGGTTCGCTTTTTCATTTGCGCTCATAGTTAATGCCCCGATACCCTGATTCTGTTCCATAGGTTTATCATGGCAATGGTCGCCGTGAGTATGCCAACTTCTTGATCAAAAAAGTGCTCCATAAGGTTTGTTCTTAAAATGCTGTAATTGGTGTCGCGCTCTAATCTTGTCAGGGCTTCTGTCCAGGCCAAAGCCGCTTTTTCCCGTTTACTGTAGTCATCGACCTGGTTCCAGATGACCAATCTGTCGAGGCGTTCATTTGTTTCACCGTCTCGGCGGGCCTCCCGGATGTGCATCTGCACACAATAGCCACAGGCATTGATTTGCGAGCTCCGTAGTAATACCAAATGAGTAAGTTTCTGGTCGAAGTGGTAAGTTTCCATCAGACTGTGGACGGATGCCATGTGCTGTAATACCTCTGGGATCACCTGCGAATAGTCGAAAGCTGCTGTGCTGTTCATTGTTACTCCATTGGGTGGTAAGTGGTAATAAGAAGACGCTTTAGGAGGCCTGTTTGTGACCTGAGACGGTGAATTCAGGTCACAAAGGGTTTTATTGCAGGGAATATCGGTTACTCATTTTCTGACATGGATACAGTGGTGGGCGCATAACTCCATGGTGGGTCCATGTGGGTCAGGTTGTGTTGATCCTTTTTGGTTTTTATCAATCAAATCAATAGAGTAATAGCTTTTTCGATGTTTGCTTATTGTCTTTACTGCGGTGATCACTGCCTGATTTAGTATTTCAATTAGTGATGTATCGTTCAATTATTGACTATTATTAATCACTTCAACAGATCAGCTATCAAGGATTCCATGCCCCCAATCTATGAGTCGAGCCAGGATTCAACCCTGAAACTATGCCGCCGGTTATTCTGGGTATTGATCATCTTTACCGCCCTGGTGGAGTTTATTCTGGCGATGGTGATCAACCATGATGGGGATCGTTCGGAATCGCTGATCGTCGAGATCATCGATACCTCTCTGCTGGTGTTTGTTGTGATCGGCGGATTCTGGTGGTTGCATCATAGGCACCTTAAGCAGTACGTGCCCGCACCCAACTACCTTGTTATTGGTGCCACAATTTTTGTTTTTGATATGGTGCTGGAGTCGTTTTATGAGTGGCTGGGCAGCGAGATGAGCGTGCTAGCCCTTGCTGTCAGTGAAGCGGCGCTGGCTTCCCTGATCGCCGGGATTTATTACCAATATTATGTATTGTTGCCCGCACAGCGGAAATTCAAACCCCACCATGTTTTTACCACCGCCCATGTCGATACGGTCGCTATTCTTTGCGTCAATGCATTATTACTGATTGTGGCTGGACAGGTCGACCTGTTAGAAATGGTGTTTGATTATGTCCAGGAGCATGAAGATTATGAATTGGACGAAATCATTCCGATGTTTTTCTTCCTGTCCATTTCTCTGGCCATCTTCTCGGCGCGCAGAATGGCTGAGGCCTCTGTATTGGTGAAAAGGCTGAAACTGGTCTCGAATATTGATCATCTGACCGGTTTAATGAACCGACGTGCGTTCGACAACGCCCTGGAAATGGAATACGCAAGGGCCAAGCGCCTGGGCAGTGAATTGTCACTGGTGATTTTTGATATCGATAATTTCAAGTCTATCAACGATAACCTGGGGCACAGCACCGGAGACCTCTGCCTGATCGAATTTGCGCAGATCCTTAAAGATACTGTTCGCAATACCGATATGACCGCTCGTTGGGGGGGGGAGGAGTTTATCATCCTCTGTCCTGGCGATAATCTGGAGCAGGCGGAGCATTTTGCCGATCGCTTGCTTAGGGTGATCCGAACCCATAAATTCAGCATCAAACAAACGGTTACGGTCAGCATTGGTCTGACAGAACTGCGTAAAGAAGACAGCGTGAATTCGCTGATCAGTCGTGCCGATGACCTGCTCTATGCCGCCAAGTCCGCAGGAAAGGATCAGGCGATGATTGGTTGATAGAATCCTCATGTCATTCTGGCAACGACCTGTTACTGCTGACCGCTGTTCAGTGATTGCATGGTAAGGTTTACGTTTACGTAAAAGTAGCGTACAAATGTGCTAGGTCCCTACCGGGTACCGACTATCCTAAGTATTGCACCGCCCCCAAAAGGGGCAAAAGTGCCACTGTCTAAAAACAACAACGAGGCAGCTATGAGTACCGTCAACCGAGATCGGGTCGTGCATCGACCTGAATTTGTACGTGGCGATGAGCTTCAGATCCCTACCTATAAGGTGATCAAACAGGATGGAAGCCCTTATAAAGGGGCCGAAATACCGAAGTTGGAGCAAGCCAAAGCCCTGAAAATCTATAAAGCCATGGTGCGCACCCGCGTGCTGGATGAGCGCATGCTGGCCGCCCAGCGTCAGGGACGTCTAAGTTTCTATATGCAGTCGACCGGTGAGGAGGCCACCACTGTGGGGTTTGCCGCAGCCCTCGAAGACGACGATATGATCATGGCCCAATACCGGGAGCAGGGGGCCTTGGTTTATCGCGGCTTTAGCCTGGAAGAGTTTATGAATCAACTGTTCAGTAATGAGCTTGATTATGGCAAAGGGCGCCAGATGCCAATTCATTACGGCTCCTCTGACCTGCATTACATGACTATCTCTTCTCCCCTGGCAACCCAGATTCCCCAGGCAACCGGCTACGCTTACGGTCAGAAACTGGCCGGTGATAAGCGCTGTACGGTCACGGTCTTTGGGGAGGGGGCTGCTTCGGAAGGTGACTTTCACGCAGCCCTGAACATGGCAGCAGTGTTAAAAGTGCCGGTTATTTTCCTGTGCCGAAACAATGGCTACGCCATTTCCACTCCTTCCAGTGAACAGTTTGCCGCCGATGGTATTGCCCCCCGGGCACTGGGTTATCGCATGCACGCGATACGCGTTGATGGTAATGATCTGCTGGCTGTGTATCAGGCGATGAAAGAGGCCCGCGAGCTGGCCGTCGAGCGAAACGAACCGGTTTTGGTAGAGGCTATGAGCTATCGTCTGGCTGCTCATTCTTCCTCCGATGATCCGTCGGGTTACCGTTCCAAGAAAGAGGAGGCCAAGTGGCGCGAGAAAGACCCATTGATACGTTTTCGTAACTGGTTGCAGAAGCAGCAATGGTGGGACGAGAAACAAGAGAAAACCCTGTTGGATAACGAGCGCGAACAGGTATTAAAGACTATGAAGGCGGCCGAGCCGCTGGATGTTTGCAAACTTGATGAATTGATTACCGACGTTTACGACGAGCCACCGGCGCTGTTGAAGCAACAATTGGAAGACCTGAAGGTGCATATCCGCAAGTACCCCGAAGCCTACCCGAAAACATCAGGGAGGCTTGATCATGATTAAGATGAATCTGTTGCAAGCGGTCAATAATGCGCTAGACATTGCTATGGCCGAGAACGACAAGGTGATCTGTTTCGGCGAGGACGTAGGCAGCTTTGGCGGGGTATTTCGTGCCACCAGTCATCTGCAGGAACGCTATGGCCGAGAGCGCTGTTTCAATACCCCACTGGTCGAGCAGGGAATCATCGGTTTTGCCAATGGTTTGGCGGCGCAAGGTTCGGTACCGGTCGCCGAAATTCAGTTTGCCGATTATATTTTTCCGGCCTTCGATCAGATCGTGAATGAATCTGCCAAGTTCCGCTATCGCTCGGGTAATCTCTTCAACGTGGGTGGATTAACGATCCGTACCCCTTATGGCGGAGGCATCGCCGGTGGGCTTTACCATTCTCAGTCTCCGGAAGCCTATTTTGCTCATACACCGGGTCTGAAGGTCGTCGTGCCTCGTAACCCTCATCAAGCCAAGGGATTGCTGTTAGCTGCAATCAGGGATCCTAATCCGGTGATTTTTTTCGAGCCGAAAAGAATCTATCGGGCGTCGGTGGGCATGGTTCCGGAAGAGGATTACCAGTTACCGTTGGGAGAGGCCGAAGTCGTACGCGAAGGTAGCGACATTACCTTGCTGGCCTGGGGAGCCCAGATGGAGATCATTGAAAAAGCAGCCGATATGGCGGAATCCGAGGGAGTCTCATGTGAGCTGATCGACTTGCGCAGCATCGTTCCCTGGGATGCCGACAGGGTAGCAGCATCGGTGAAGAAAACCGGGCGTTTGCTTATTACTCATGAGGCCCCGCTGACCGGAGGTTTTGCAGGCGAAGTGGCGGCGACTATACAGCAGCGCTGCTTTTTGCATCTGGAATCGCCAATATCACGGGTTGCCGGTCTCGACACCCCTTATCCATTAGCGCACGAGAAGGAATATATTCCTGATCATCTGAAGGTTTATGAAGCGCTTATGGCCAGTGTCAAATTCTAGGGGAACGTTATGAATCAGGATTTTATTTTGCCCGATATTGGAGAGGGCATTGTCGAATGCGAATTGGTTGAATGGTTGGTCGCCGAAGGTGATCTGATTACCGAAGATCAACCTGTTGCTGATGTAATGACCGATAAGGCACTGGTGCAAATTCCTGCACCATATGGCGGTCGAATCACTCGCTTGTACTATCAGCAAGGAGAAATTGCCAAGGTACATGAGCCGCTGTTTGCCGTTGAAGTTGATGCCCAGGGCGAGGTGGCTGCCAATGACGGTAACGAGCAGGTATCAGTGACTGGCACAGTCAATCAAGAGGCAGCACATCAAGCCGCACCAGGTAATGCGGAAGAGGACTTTATACTTCCCGATATTGGAGAAGGTATCGTCGAGTGTGAAGTGGTTGAGTGGCTGATAAGCGAAGGTGATCATATCGAGGAGGATCAACCGTTGGTTGATGTGATGACCGACAAGGCATTGGTACAGATTCCTGCTCACAAGGCCGGGGTAATTACTCGTTTGCACTATCAGCAAGGTGAAGTTGCCAAGGTTCACGGGCCATTATTTTCTCTATTGCCCGACGAAGGGAATGCTTCGGCGCCAGCTTCTGTTCAGGATGCTTCTCCACAGACCAGCAATGACTCCTCCTTACTGACTCAAAAGGCTGCGGGCCCTGATAGCCAGCAAGCATCGCGGGGCAAGGCACTGGCCAGCCCGGCAGTGCGGCGCATTGCTCGTGAACACCAGCTGGATATAACGGCTGTAGCTGGCAGTGGCAAAGAGGGGCGAGTGTTGAAGGAAGATCTGTTGCGGCATCTGGGGCAGCTGGAGCCAACTGCGAACAAACCTGTGAAAGCTACAGTACCTGAGACACAAGACGCTAATGCCCAGGTTGCTGCCAGTCAGCCGATTAAGGCCGATGGTGAGGTTAGGATAGAGCCCATACGAGGGGTTCGGGCCGCTATGGCGAGGCAGATGACTTTGTCGGCTGCGACTATTCCTCACTTTACCTATGGCGACGAGATAGATGTCACCGATCTGCTTGCGCTGCGCGAAGAGTTAAAACCCCGCGCTGAAGCCAGGGGCGTTCGACTGACAATGATGCCCTTTATTATGAAGGCATTGGCTATGGCCGTTATGGAATTCCCCATCCTTAATAGTCGGGTCAATGATGATTGCAGTGAGATTCATTACTTGCCCCATTGCAATATCGGTATGGCGGTGGATTCCAAAGTGGGACTGCTGGTTCCCAATATCAAGCGAGTAGAGTCCCTCAGTGTGCTCGAGATTGCCACCGAGGTGCAGCGGATTACCAGTGCCGCGCGAGAAGGACGCGTGGCCCAGCAAGACCTGCAGGGTGGTACCATCAGTATCTCAAATATCGGCGCGTTGGGAGGTACCTATGCGGTACCGGTGGTCAATGCGCCGGAGGTCGCGATTGTTGCACTGGGTAAAACCCGGCGTCTGCCCCGATTTGATGACAATGGTGAGGTTGTTGCACGTTCGTTAATGAATGTCAGCTGGTCCGGTGACCACCGGGTAATCGATGGCGGTACCATTGCGCGCTTCAGTGGCTTGTGGCAATCCTATCTGGAAAACCCATCCAGCATGTTGCTGGAATTGAGCTGATGGGGTTTGGGGGAGATGCTGCCGGCTGATCGTGATGAATAAACCGGATTTACAGCGGTTTTATATCCCGGAAGAGCAATCGATCTATCTGCTCAGCCAGAATGACGCTCGCAAGCTGAAGAACTGGGTCAGCCTGTGTCAGGCGCAGTTGGAGCAGCTGGGCTACCGGGAAATAGAATTGATCGGCAAGGGCGCCTTCGGTTTCGTCTTTGGTGGTCTGGATCCGGATCAGCGTCGGTTGGTGTTTAAATTCTCCCGTATCACCTTGCCTCAGCATGTGCAGGATCGCCTGGAAGAAGAAGCCTATATGCTGGGGCAGGTGCAGGCCCCCTGTGTTCCCCAACTGATCGCTTTCCAGCGTATTCGCCGACAGGCCATTCTGGTCATGGAGCGTGCTGCTGGTATCGATCTTGAACAGTTGTCGTTGAACGAAGGTCGCTTATCGCCACGTTTGATCATCAGCATTGCCAAGCAGCTGTGCGATATTCTTTGGGGGTTGCGGGGTGCTCAGGTTGGCAGTGGGCGTTTGATGGTCCATGGCGATATAAAACCCTCCAACATCATGTTCGACCCCAGGACCGAAACTATCTCACTGATCGATTGGGGCTCTGCAGTTTTTGCCCAGCTCGATGAGCATCAGCAGTATGTCTCTAACAGCGTTATGGAGCTGATGTCCGGAGATCTGCACAATACCAACGCGCGGTTGGGGGATGTCTATTTTATCGGCCCTGAACAATTGGCCGGGGCGTTATCAACCCCCCGGTTTGACGAGCAGGGTTTGGCTGCGACTCTCTATGCGTTGGCTTCGGCTCAGTCCTGTCGATTTGGTTATCGGGCGATTCCGCCTACCTCTCTGGGGTTGCCGATGGAGTTTGCCCGCACACTGGAAGCTATGCTCGATGGCACTCCGGAGCAACGAGCCCGGGCTGGGGATTATTTTATGCGTAATATGCCTGCTATGGCGCGTACCCTGGTAATCGACCTGCCAACTCCAGCAGAACCTCACCTGATCCCGATCTGGGTGCACAATCGGGAGCAGGAAATTGATACGGTGGTGTACAGCTCACGCAAGTCGTTCCTTAAGGAAGAAGGCAATGAAGAGGCGATGCAGGATATTGATGATGTCCAGTTTGATCGCTATTACAAAAACTTCTTGCAGGGCATGGGAGATACCGAAAAAGCCTTCCTCGCCGCTGTCGGACGTTTGGGTAAATACCCGGTGGTCGGCGGTCTCGCTGTGCGTTGGGAAGCCGATGGTGTTTATATCGACTCGTCACTGAATTTGCACGAGGAACAATACCGTCAATCTTTCACCGCTGCGGTCAATAATATGGTCACCCTGGCACGCACTATTTATCGACAGGGGGTATTTAAAAGTTGCTTGTTTGATGCCCGCCGCACATTGCATGTTGACCGGGATTCGATTCATGACCCCTTTGTACCGGATGCGGGAATGAATATTCCTTACGAGGTGGCGGCGGTTGCCGAGTTTGAAGACGACAGCCGGGTGCATTCCTATTTTGAGGACGGTAAAGACCCGGAAGAGAACCTGGCGCTGCCAAAAGAGATTGTTATGCGTATTGCGCGCCTGAACCGTATCTACCACACCGGACTGATTATTTTCGAAAGCCTGGAAACTCACCTGAAGATACACAGTTACTTTAAATTACTGGATCCGGAACAAGAGCCGCTGTTTCAGCGTTACCTGGATGAAATCCTGCAAGCGGTGCCCAAAATCAGTGGCTTAGGTATTTCCGGTTTTATGAAAATGCCTTACAAGGATACCCGGCAGTTCAGCCATATTGACCGCCTGCCGGAGCGTTTCTATCCGAAAAATCCTCGTGCCCTGATAGCTCCTGATACCTTGTGAGATCAGCCCAGCTTAAACCGCTGTACCAGTTTTTGCTGGGTTTCGGATAACGAAGCCAGTTGTTCGCTAGCGCCATGCAGTTGCGGCGTCAGATCATTGGTGTGCTGGTAAATATCCCGAATCTTGATGATGTTCTGGTTGATCTCTTCGGCCACGGCGCTCTGTTGCTCGGCGGCAGTTGCCACCTGCTCATTCATACCGTTAAGCGCATCGGCGTTATCGACGATTTGTTGCAGGCAATTACCGGTGCTTTCCACTGCCGTTACCGTTTGTTGAGCTTGCTGCAAACTGCTTTCCATATTGATCACCGCCTGGTTAGAACGCTGCTGCAAATGCTCCACCATGTTGGCAATTTCGGCAGTGGACTCTTTGGTTTGTTGTGATAGTGCGCGAACCTCATCGGCAACGACGGCAAAGCCTCGGCCCGATTCGCCGGCGCGGGCGGCTTCGATAGCAGCATTGAGTGCCAGCAGATTGGTTTTTTCAGAAATGCCATCGATGATGGTAATGAAACGACCAATTTGGTCGCTGTTGTTTTGCAGTTCTCGCAGGGTTTCGGTTGATTGTTCGAGCTCGCTGGAAAGTTTGCCGATAAGACGAATGCTTTGCGCAACTTCATCATTACCCTGATGGGCTTGCAGGCTAGCACTTTGGGTGGCTTGGGCTGCTGTTGCAGCATTTTGGGCAATATCGTTGACCGTGCTGGTCATTTCGCTCATGGCAGAGGCAACCAGTTCGGTCTGTTCGGAACCGCGGCTGACATCGCTGATCATAGAGTCGCTGACAGTGGCCGTATTATCAGAGGCCTGTTGCATATGTCGGCAGGCGCCGTTGACTTCGCCGATGATGCTCTGAAACTGCAGCAGCAACTGGTTAAAGGCTCGCGTCAGTTCACCAATTTCATCTTCGGCGATCACTTTGGCCTGGCAAGTCAGGTCGTAAGTAGAGGACACCTGATGAATAGAGGTCGCAATTTCGTTCAACTCCCGGTACAACAAACGGGAGATGTAAGTAGAGAACAGTAAAGTGATCAGTAATGGCACGATTACCAGCGCCAGAGCTTGTAGCAGGGACTGTTGGGCTTCCTGACTCAGTTTGAGGTTTTCGTCGATCAGGCTTTGGGACAGGTGATCTTCGACCTTTTTGATCAAGTTGATGCGAGCGGTTTTTTGTTCAAACCAGTGACTGGCATCAACAGCAAAGCCACCCGATTGCGCTTTCTGTTTGGCCAGACCTCGCATCCGCTCAACCTCTTGCACAGCAGAGCCGCTGAGTGTCTGGTTGAGAAATCGTTGGTTTTGCTCAGTCGCGTTGGCGGTAAAACGCTCATGATAAGCCTGTTGTTCGGCCAGTAGTCTGAGGAACTTTGCATGCAATCCTGGGGCGAAGTAATCCTGGCCAAAAACATTGCTTAATACGGCTCGTTCGATACCCGCCCGCTCCTTGAATTGCAAAAAAGCGCTGAAAGCGATGGCGTGACGTGCCAGAGCCGCTTCGCTGGTGTTATTAGCGATCGAATCGATCACGCTGAGCAGTTCATGGTTTATATCGGTGTAATACGCCACCGCTTGTGCCAGAGAAATATCCAGTTGGGTTACCTTGAGGCGCAGGGATTCTCGCTGTGCCAAGGTTTGTTGGATTCTGCCGATCAGCGAACGAATGTCAGATGGCAGGTCGTGTTGCTCGCTAAATGCTTGCAGCTGTGCGATCGCTTGGTCGCTGTTCTGGCGCTGAGGTGTCAGTTGTTGGGTGAATTTTTTGCCTTCCGAACCCAGATAACCGGCGGATAAGCCACGCTCTTTTTGCAGTTCGTGAACCAGGGTGCTATTCACACGGGCCAACTCGGTCAGGGTTAGCAGGCTGCTCATCTGCTGTTGCAGGCGGTAATTGTCTTGTATATGGCTCACACCAAAATAGATGAAACCGATCAGGGGCAATAAGACAGCGGCTAATAATTTGACCCTGATAGGCCAGTTTCGGATGTTAAGCATTGTTCGTCCTTTCCGGCACATCGGGTGCTGGAACTTCAAGGGATTATTCGGGCGGGTGGATTTTAGTACAGATACTCTTTTTAAGTCTATAAACTTACGGAAAAAAGGATCTTTGTGTGCGTTGGTCGGTTGATTTATCTTTAGTTTTATGTTTATAAAGTTTCTGTATTTGGGTGGAGAAGGTGAGTACTGATACCGGGCAGTGAAAAGTGGGGGTAATGGTTAAGGTTTTTCGCGAGCAAAAGGAGCAGTAAATTTGAGTTATTTCGGACTTTAACGCATCATTGCCGGCCCAAAGCAGTCAGCAGGAAAGGTCCCGATGATCCCCCGTATTGCAGAGATCAACGCTACCCAAAAACATTACCTCAACTTTATTGAAGCCCTTAAACAGCAAGGGTTTGAGGGTGATTTGAGTGCTGGCTACGCCAATAGGGTGGTGCTTTCGACGGACAATAGTATTTATCAGATTTTACCGCAGGGGGTGTTGTATCCACGCTCGGTAGCGGATCTGGTATTGGTGACCAGTCTCACCAATGAAGAGAGGTTTGCTGATATTGTACTTAGCCCAAGAGGTGGTGGTACGGGGACTAATGGCCAATCTCTGACCGATGGTCTGTTGGTGGATCTCTCCCGTCACCTGAACAACATTTTGGAGATTAACGTCGAGGAGCGTTGGGCCAGAGTTCAGACGGGGGTGGTGAAAGATCAGCTTAACGCTGCCTTGAAACCCCACGGTTTATTTTTTGCTCCCGAGCTTTCTACCAGCAACCGGGCAACCATCGGCGGTATGATTAATACTGACGCCAGTGGTCAGGGATCCTGTTTGTATGGAAAAACCCGGGACCATGTTTTGTCTCTGAAATCAGTACTGCTGGATGGCTCGGTTCTGGATTCTACTCCGATCAATCAACAGCTTCTGGACGAGCAAAAAACGCAAAACAGTCGTGCTGCCGACATCTTTGCTAATGTCGATCATTTGCACAAAACCCATGAGGCATTGATCGAAGAGCGTTTTCCCAAGCTTAATCGCTGTTTGACCGGATATGATCTTGCGCATGTGCGCACCGATTCGAATCTTTTTGATCTCAACTCTATTCTGTGCGGATCCGAAGGAACTTTGGCCTTTATTGCCGAAGCCAAGCTTAACCTGCTGCCCATTCCCAATTGCGTAGCTTTGGTCAATCTCTGCTACGACAGCTTTAATGATGCCTTGCGCGATGCTCAGGATCTGATGAAGGCGAACCCTACTTCGATTGAAACCGTTGATTCCAAAGTTCTGGGGCTGGCGATGGGTGATATCGTTTGGGATACGGTTAGCGAATTTTTTCCTGCACAAGGTGATCGCACCATTCAGGGTATTAACCTGGTTGAGTATACCGCCGACAATGAAGACGATCTGCGCACGAAAGTTGCGCAATTGCAAAGTGCCCTGGCTTCGGTGCAGGGACAACAAGGTAAAGCTTTTTCGCATACCGTAGCCTGGGGGCACGATGCTATAAAACGTATCTGGGCCATGCGAAAGAAGTCGGTAGGGCTGTTGGGTAATGCCGAGGGCGAGAAACGTCCCATCCCCTTTGTCGAGGATACAGCGGTGCCGCCGGAAAATCTTGCCGATTTTATCGCTGAGTTCCGAGCGTTGCTCGATGAGCGCGATTTGCAGTATGGCATGTTTGGTCATGTTGATGCGGGAGTTTTACACGTCAGGCCTGCGATCGATATGAAGGATCCGGATCAGGAAAAAATCATTCGGGAAGTAACCGATAAAGTCGTGGAACTGACTCGTAAATACAAGGGGTTGCTGTGGGGAGAGCACGGCAAAGGTTTGCGTTCGGAGTACGCGCCGGAGCTTTTTGGCGAAGAGCTTTACGGGGTGATGCGTCAAATTAAAGCGGCCTTTGACCCAAGAAATCAGCTGAATCCCGGGAAGATCTGCACGCCGATGTCAGTGGATGCCGAGCTGATTCGTATTGACGAAGTGCCGACGCGAGGTCAATACGATCGCCAGATCGATCAGGGCGCAAGAGAGCAGTTTCGGGCAGCGATGTATTGCAATGGTAATGGCGCCTGTTACAACTACGATCCGAATGATGCGATGTGTCCATCCTGGAAAGGAACCCGTGAACGTACCCAGTCCCCGAAGGGGCGAGCGTCCCTGGTACGAGAATGGGTGAGGGTGATGCAGTCCCGTGGCGTTGATTTGCCGCAGCAGACAGCGCAGTTGCGTAGACGAAGTTTTGTAATGTCGTTGCCCGGAAAAATTAAAAATACACTCGGCAAGCGCCAGGGGGACTACGATTTTTCCCACGAAGTTCATGAATCCATGATGGGGTGCCTGGCTTGCAAAAGTTGTGTGGGACAGTGCCCGATCAAGGTCAATGTGCCGCAGTTTCGCTCCCGTTTTCTTGAGCTTTATTACAGTCGTTATTTGCGCCCGCTGAAAGATTATTTTGTTGGTGCTCTTGAATTTATGATTCCCGTGCTGAGTCGTTTTCCAGCACCTTATAACTGGGCAATGAACAATTCATTGATGCAGTCCTTTATGCAGCGAGTAACGGGGATGGTTGATAGCCCGGCTATTTGTGAAAACAGTTTGCGCAGTGCTCTACAGTCTCGCGGTAAGGATTTTGTCTCTATCGATGAGCTGGAATCCCTGAGTGCCGAGCAGCGCTTGCGTACGGTTGTTATTGTCCAGGATGCCTTCACCAGTTATTTCGATACGTCTGTGGTCGTTGATACACTCGACCTGCTGTCTGGGCTTGGATACAACGTTCAGGTTGCACCTTTTGTAGCTAACGGTAAGCCACTTCATGTGCATGGTTTTTTACGCACATTTGACCGGGTGGCAAAGAAAGCAGCGAGTAGACTCGCCAAGATCGAGGCTCTTGGTATTCCTTTGGTTGGCATCGATCCCTCCATGACACTGGCGTATCGTCAGGAGTACGCTGAAATAATGGAGCGCTGGCCAAAGGTCCAGTTGCTACAGGAGTGGCTGGCCACCGAAGAATCGGTTCTTTCGAAATATCGATCTGATGTCAAACAGAGCTTCAAGCTGATGGCTCACTGCAGTGAGCGTACCTCAGCCGCACCATCCCTTAAGTCATGGCAGAAGGTTTTTTCAATGCTGGGTCATGATCTGGAGGTGTTGGCTTTGGGGTGTTGTGGTATGGCCGGAACCTATGGTCACGAATCCAGCAATGTTGAAACCTCTAAAAAAATCTACAGTCAAAGCTGGCAGCCTGTATTAGCCGATAACAATGCTGAGGAACTGTTGGCAACGGGTTACTCCTGTCGAAGCCAGGTAAAGCGTGTTGATAATGTTGGGGTCAGGCATCCTGCGCAAGCGTTATTGCGGTCCCTGTAGGTTGTTAGTGGGTATCTGGACGGGTTTTTTGTGGAACAATTTCCATGGTCGTCAGGTATCCCATTTCAAACAGAGCTTCTTTATCTTCCCGGGTTAAGCGGAATTCCACCGGAGAATAGTGTTGCGTATCAACAATAATCGTCGAGTGCCAGAAAGCGTCGTTAACATACTCCCTTGACAACGTGGTCATGAAGGTTCGAATCAGCATGGACATATATTCCTTAATGGGCATCAGGCTGTTTATGTCGGATTGAGACTGTGGTTCGCTACGCATTCTAAAGCAGAGGACGGGGGTGCCATCTCCAGCCCAGTCACGATGCAGGGCGTCTTCGGATAGTATGCTGCCATCGACCAGAACATGTTCATTAAAGTGTTGAAAACTAAAAATAAGCGGGATCGATATTGAAAAACGAACGGCCCTTGAAACGGGTAGTTCGGGTGTGTTGGTCTTGTTGAAAATAACCGGATGGCTGGAAGCAACATCGGTCGCCACAATATGAAGATCAAGGGGGAGATCACAAAAACGAATCCCGCTTAGTTTATCGTCCAGCCATTGTTCAAAGTCATCACCGGAAGAGAGACCGCCTGCTCTTATCAGGCTGACCAAAGACTGGCCTTTAAATTGCTGAAAATCGATATTGAGTGCCAAGTCTTTGATGTCGGTGAGAGATCGACCCGTTGCATATAAGGAGGATACGATGCTACCGCCTGAAACTCCGACCAGATGATTGAATTGAATTTCTAACTCTTGTAATGCCGTTAAGATACCGACATGCGCCGGTAGTCGAGTACCACCACCGGCAAGAATTGGTACTATCGGTGTGTTCTTATCAAGCATTATGAGCCCCCTGGGGTGGCATCAAATGAGTCTGTAGGGCTGTTATATCATACTGCTATGTTTCGTCTGCCGAATTGCAGTTGCGGCTGTTTTTATTAGAATTCTTCTATTTTTTCGGCGGCTATTGGGCGCGCGTAGAAGAACCCTTGAGCTTGATCACATCCCAATTTTTTCAGTACAGTTTCATGTTTGTCGGTCTCAACACCTTCTGCTAGGACATTCAATTTTAATTCATGACCCATGGCGACAATCATTGCCGCAATGCTGGCGTCTTCTGAGCGTGAATCTATGTGTTCGATAAAGGCCCTATCGATTTTTAGCCGGTCTATAGGAAGGCTTTGTAAGTAACTTAACGAAGAGTAGCCGGTACCAAAATCATCAATGGCTATTTGAATGCCCGCCGATCGAAGTTGGTTTAACTTGGCGGTTAATACCCTTGAGTCTGACATGATGATGGTTTCGGTTAATTCCAGCTCCAGGCATGAGGGGCTAATGCCCGTTTTGTTGACAATGGTGATCACCGATTCAATAAAGTCTGGTTCCTTGAATTGGCGCATCGAAACATTAACGGCCATTCGAATTGGACCTCTGCTTCCTTGCGACCAGAGTACCTGTTGCTTGCAGGCCTGTTCCAATACCCAGAGGCCAATTGGGACAATCATTCCAGAGTCTTCGGCGGCGGGGATAAAATCGTTGGGGTAGTTCTCGATGCCTTCTGCGTTTCGCCAGCGTAACAGGGCTTCAACGCCTTCAAGATTGCCGTTATGCAAATTTATCTGGGGTTGAAAAAGTAAATAAAGCTCATTGTTGTCGATAGCTGTTCTGAGCTCTTTTATAGTATCCAGGCGAGTCCGTAAATCGCGGGTCATCTCTTCATTAAACCGTGTATAGCTGCCGCGGTTTCGCTGCTTTGTGTTCTTTAGGGCTATCCCGGCGTTGCGAAATAACAGTTCGGAATTGTCACCGTTGTCATAGGCGACACTAGCTCCGATAGAAAGGCTGACAGGAATATGGTTTTGCTCAATAACCACGGGCTCAATAAATTTTTGTAGGATATTGTTTAAGGTTTGGTCGATTTGACTGTCTGACCGATAAGGTACGATAAGACCAAACAGGTCGCCGCCAAGACGAGCAAGGATCTCATTGTTGGTGCAGCAGCTGTTCAGCATGCGACCAATTGTCTTTAAGGCAGCATTGCCGATGTCTCCCCCGAGCCCATCATTGACCGCCTGGAAGTTGTCTATGTCGGCGATAATAACCATGAACTTCTGATCGGAATTTTTCAGTTTGTCGTCTATTCTCCTGAGAAAAGAGACACGATTCGGCAGGTTTGTTAACTGATCATGGAATGCCAGGGATTCAACCTGCTGAAACATCTGAGCATTGTCAAAACCGATGGCAATATTTACGCAAAAGACTTCCAGTAACTGACGATCAAGATCAGCCAGAGGGGAGTAGGTGGTGATGTGGATGGCAATTTCGTCACGAGAGGGCAGTGAAAGGTAGAGTACGGTTCGGTCTTCGTAGAATAAGGATTTTTTCTCTGCCAGGGCATGCTCGATATCTTCACGTAGATGTAAGTTGGACATGGTCATAAGTGGGCGACCAACAAAGTCTGCGTATTGTCCAGCGGCCGCCAGAATGCTCATGTCACTTTTATGCAAAAGGGTATTGGTGTGTGCGCAAACGACACCTTCTGATTTTATTTCCAATAAACTGCATATCTGGGTTAGCACGCCGGTTGCAAACTGTTTTATAGCGCGAAAGGCAAACAGGTTTGATGAGGATTCAACGATCATTTCCAGCCCTTTGCGACCGGCTTCGATAGTACAGATTTGTTGGTAGGATCGAAGGGCGGAGGTGAGGGCTGTGAACAGCCGGGTTTGGGTTAGCTCGGATTTTGCCTTGTAATCATTGATGTCGTAACGCTGAATAACCTCAACTTCCGGTGCATAGCCGGGTTGGCCGGTTCGCAAAATAATCCGTACGGCGCTGTTATTCATTTCATCCCGGATGATGGGGACCAATTTAAGGCCGGCATCTTCGGATTCCATAACGACATCGAGGAAGATACAGGCGATATCTTCCTCGATAGTAAGAAGTTTTTGGGCTTCATGCGCGGTATAGGCGCTAATGATCTCGAGAGGGCGATCGTTGAAGCTGAAATCGGTCAGGGCAAAGCGTGTTGCCTGGTGCATCTGTTCTTCATCGTCGACCACCATGATCTTCCAGGGTGACTGCTGTGTGTCGACGATTTCTGTATCTGGCTCGTCAACGAAAACGAGAAGATCATCCTTTGTTGTCATGTCAGTTCCTGATCGGCTGTAACGGGGGCTCTTACCGGCAGTTTGAATGTAAAACTGGTGCCTTTATCGGGTTTGCTACTTACACTGATAGAGCCCCCCAGGATGTTGTTAGTTATATTGTAGACGATGTTTAGTCCCAGTCCTGTACCACCTTCGCCCATACGGGTGGTGTAGAAAGGGTCGAACATTCGCGCCTGTTGATCTGTCGCCATGCCTTTGCCATTATCCGAAAAAAGCAGGATGACAAATTGCTGGGTCTCATCTAATTCAGCTTTTAGTTCAATGGTCCCCTGGTCGATCCCCTCGAACCCATGAATGAGGGCGTTAGTGACCAGGTTGGTGATGATTTGACCCAGTGGTCCAGGGTAGCTATCAAGTACAATGTTGCCGGTAACCTTTTCAATTATCTTGTGTTGGGTATGTTTGAGAGTTGGGCCGAGTGTTGTGAGTACCTCAGTGATCACGATATGAAGGTCAAAGACGCGACGTTGAGAGCTTGTCTGGTCGGCAGCAACCTGTTTGAAGTTCTGGATGAGGTGTGCTGCATTGCCTAACGATGTATTGAGTAGCCCGGTCGCTTCCTCAACTTCCATGATGAACTGGTCAAAATCGGATTTTCGCAGGGAGCTGCTGTCAACAGCTTGTTGTATCCTTTTGAGGCGATCGCTCAGAGAGGAAGCCACCGTGACACCGATGCCAACCGGGGTGTTGATTTCATGGGCGATACCCGCCACCAGGCTTCCCAGTGATGCCAGTTTTTCGGCTTGCACTAGACTGCCTTGGGCGATTTTTAGTTCGTTCAGCGCTTGCTCTGCATCATCTCTGGCCTGGCGAATGTTTTTTTCGGCTTCATTGCGGGCGGTAATGTCAGTCATTGCCCAGATGCTGCGGTCGGCTAGTTGTAATAAACGGGTTTCAATTAGAACTGGCTGTCCATCTTTTCGGTTGAAGCGGGCTTCGATAGGTCCAATTACCTGTCCGGAAACATTTTCACGATAGAGTAGGTCGAGTAAAAGTGCCGAGGATAATTCGATGTCTTGTGTGACCTGGCTTTTCGATAGCCATTCGGTAAAGCTGTCGATATCGGTGTTTTCATAGCCAAATAAGCGTGTAAATTCGCTGTTAACCATCTCCAGTTCATGCTCATTATTTGTTATTACCAAGGCAAAGGGCAGATTCATGATGGTGATTTCAAATCGCTCTGCAGACTTGGCAATCTCCCGTTCTGCTTGTTTATGGGTCGTAATATCGGCAAAAGTGAACACGCCTCGCTGTTCAAGTAAAAA
This sequence comes from Aestuariirhabdus haliotis, assembly GCF_023509475.1. Taxonomy (NCBI): domain Bacteria; kingdom Pseudomonadati; phylum Pseudomonadota; class Gammaproteobacteria; order Oceanospirillales; family Aestuariirhabdaceae; genus Aestuariirhabdus; species Aestuariirhabdus haliotis. The sequence goes on from NZ_JAKSDZ010000045.1 coordinate 18,940, forward strand.
ATAGCGTATTTCAATAATGCGAGTGCGTCCCTGCGTGTCGGTCATACGACGAACGAGAGGATCGGTTAGCCGCCCGGTTTTGTTGGCATGATTAATATGTATGGTCATTAATGCAATGGTTTCTTCGCGATACATTTCCTCTGGAAAAACATATTTTATCCATTCATCGAGCTGATCTGAATTCCACTCAGGGAACCCAAACATTCTGTTGAATTCTGAATTGGATAATGCGATTCGCCGCTCATTGGTCATAATCGCCAGTGCAAAGGGCAGGTTTTGTACGGTGGTTTCGAACTCTTCGGAGGCCTGAAGGATCGCACGTTCGGATTCCTGTTGGCTGATCAATCCTGAGTTATATTCTCGTATAAGCTGGCCTAGTTCGTCATCAGTGTCCCAGTCTACCGACTGGCGAAGCCCGGTTTCACGGAAGTGTTTGATTGAATCAGATACCTTGGACATGGGGCGTAATATCGTTGCCTGGAAGCCCCAGAAAATGCTGGTGCTTATCACTACCAGCATGAGCAAAATCTGACCGCCAAGAATGGTCACTCCGCGAAAAAGTACTTCTGAATCAGCGGTGATATCAAAAGCAACCTTAAGTGCTCCCAGCTGATGTTCACCTTGCAAATCTTCAAATACGATAGGTTGTAAAATGACTGCTTCACTGCCCTTGGGATTACAGTTGCCGTAAACGGGGTAATTTTCGAATCCCAAGACATCGACCAGTTGCAGACAGGTGAGGCGTGGCTCGGTTTTGATCGTTTCCAGAATGGATAATACGGAGGACTCTTCCAGATTCCATAATGGGCGAGAAAGTAGCTTTGCATCTCTCTGAGCGAGATTGTGGGAGTAGCGAAGGTTGTTTTCCTCCATCAGGGATTTCTGTTCAAGAAGCACGAAACCTAGAAATACCAAACCAACAAGGATTGAAGGGGGTAATGCCAGTAATAAAAACTTCACAGATAGTGGTCGGCTGTTGTACCAACGCATCATAAGACTGGTCTCTCTTAAACACCGGGGAGGCCGATACGTTTGACTATGGCAATGAATAAGGCATCTGTAAATATAGAGTCTTGCATTGAGGATGGAAATTGGCGACAATTCGCGGCGCTCGGGCAATCGCCCGGCATTTTGTGGTAGCCCCTGTTGGTCCCCCCGCAATGAATCGCTGTAAACTCCGCCAGGCCCGGAAGGGAGCAACGGTAGCAGCACATTCATGTGCCGGGGTGTGGCTGGCAGGGGTTGCCTCCAATCAGATCTTATCTTCCCTTTTTGTTTCCCTGTATCGACCTTTCTTATGGCTCTGTGTGTGTTATCGGCTGTGGGTAGGTGCAATCCCTCTATATCTTGGTTAGCATACCTGCTTTGCATGATGCGGATGATGATTACAGCATGAGTTATCAGGTTTTGGCGCGTAAATGGCGTCCCCGAATTTTCCGGGAGATGGTGGGTCAAACCCATGTGCTGCAGGCTCTGATCAATGCCCTCGATCATGATCGATTGCATCATGCCTACCTGTTTACGGGAACCCGAGGTGTCGGCAAGACAACCATTGCTCGAATTTTGGCCAAATGCCTGAACTGTGAGGCGGGTGTCAGCTCGGAACCCTGTGGTCAATGCGGTTCCTGTAAGGAGATCGAGGAGGGGCGGTTTGTCGATCTTATCGAGGTCGATGCGGCCTCTCGTACCAAAGTAGAGGATACTCGTGAACTGCTGGATAACGTCCAGTATGCGCCTACTCGAGGCCGTTACAAGGTGTACCTGATAGATGAGGTGCACATGCTCTCTACACACAGCTTTAATGCTCTGCTGAAAACTCTGGAAGAGCCGCCTCCACACGTTAAATTTCTGCTAGCGACAACGGATCCACAAAAATTGCCGGTCACCATTCTGTCCCGGTGCCTTCAGTTCAGCCTTAAAAATATGTCTCCCGAGCGAGTGGTTAGCCATCTTCAGCATATTCTGGAGCAAGAGGTGATTCCGTTCGAGGAAGCCGCCTTGTGGCAGTTAGGACGTTCGGCCGATGGTAGTATGCGCGATGCCCTGAGTTTGACCGATCAGGCAATTGCCTACGGGGGCGGGCGTGTTACCGAGCAAGAGGTCAGTGTCATGCTCGGGACTATTGACCAGTCACAGGTGTACCAGATTATTGAGGCGCTGGTTGCCGGTAATGTGACGGACAGCTTGTCCGCTGTGAATAGCCTTGCGGAATTCTCTCCGGATTTCGCCAAGGTGTTATCCGACATGCTGTCGGTGATGCACCGGATGGCGTTGGCTCAGGCGCTTCCGGATGCGGTCGATAACAGCCAGGGTGATCGTGATCGGGTTTTACAACTAGCGTCCCGGGTAACTGCTGAGGATCTTCATCTTTTTTACCAGATAGCCCTGGTTGGAAGAAAAGACCTGCCGTTAGCGCCCGACCCTAAAGCTGGCTTTGAAATGGTACTGCTAAGAATGCTGGCGTTCCGGCTGGAAGGTTCCCCTGAGCCTGTTACCGAGCCTCTTGCAGGTACCCAGACGCAGCCTGGGTCTGATCGGGCAGAATCCCAGTCTGTTGATACTGCCGATCGCTCGCAAAGTGGCGTTTCAGTTCAGACACAGATCGAATCTGACGCTAAATCCGCAGCAACTTCCGATAACCCTGTGCAGGAGGAAGTTGTCCCGACAAAAAAGCCCTTAGCCACAGCTGAAGCTGCGTTAACCCCGGCTGCCCATCCGGTACCGGCTGCGCCGGTTGTGGAAACATCCGAAGAGTCGGTGGGCGACACGGCGGTGGATGCGTATGCGACGGAACAGGCTTATCAGCAATATATGGAATCGGGTGCGGGGCAGGGCAATGAGTTGTCTGTCGATTCGCAGGCGCCCGCCAGTAGTCAGGAGCCAATAGTTGAAATAGCTGGAACAGAACGCTCAGGGGAATCTGCAACTGATGCACCCGTCGTTGAGGTTCAAGGTAACCAAGATTCTGCCGCTGCCCCTGCAAGTCTCGAAGTTACTGCGCCAGCCAGCTCAAGTGCTGATGTTAAAGTTTCGGCGGATCCGGTAAGCGAAGCCGGTGTGATCCAGCCTTCGGAGTCAAAAGATACGGCGACTTTGGCTCAGCGTATTCCTGCTGAAAGCTTTCAAGCCAGTGACTGGGCGCAGGGATACAAAAGCTTTGGATTGAGTGGGGTTACCCTGAGTATCGCCACCCACCTTGAGTTTTGCCAGGTTACAGAAACCGAAGTGCAAATGAGGATCACTCCAGGAAACGCGACTCTCCTCAATGCCACTCATCAGGGTCGTATCGAGCAGGTGATGTCTGACTATTTTGCATTGCCCCTGAAGTTAGTGATTGAGCAGGATTCCACCAGTGCAGAAACCCCGGCCCAATACCTGCAGCGGCATGCTGAAGAGCGATTGGCCAGTGCCCAGCAAGCAATCAATAGCGACCCTAATGTGACGGCATTGCTGGAGCGTTTTTCTGCTACAATCGTCGACGATTCCATCCAGCCGGTTTAGTCGGCACTGATAGTTTGAGGTAGGTATGATGAAAGGCGGAATGGGCAATCTGATGAAGCAAGCCCAGAAGATGCAAGAACAGATGCAGAAGGCACAGGAAGAGCTTGCTAATGCCGAGGTGACCGGGGAATCCGGCGCGGGTCTGGTGAAAGTGCTGATGACAGGACGTCATGATGTGAAGCGCGTCCAGCTTGATGACAGTCTTCTGCAGGAAGACAAAGAGATTCTCGAAGACCTGTTGGCAGCAGCAGTTAACGACGCTGTACGCAAGGTAGAAAAGAACACTCAGGAAAAGATGGCGGGGGTCACCGGAGGAATGAATCTTCCCGACGGCTTTAAGATGCCATTTTAAGCTAAGGCGCCAGTTTTCCTATGTCCTTTAGTCCGCTTATCAATGAGCTTATCGATTCGCTACGTTGCTTGCCTGGTGTTGGTCCTAAATCGGCGCAACGTATGGCGTTGCATCTACTCGAGCGGGATAGAAAGGGAGCTTCACGATTAGCCAGTGTGTTGCAGGATGCCGTGGAAGGGGTGGGGCGTTGCCGGCAATGCCGTACCCTGTGTGAGACAGAAAACTGCTCTATCTGCAATAATCAGGCGCGTCAACGCCAACAGCTGTGTGTGGTCGAAACCCCTTCTGATGTACTCGCGATAGAGCAAGCCGGTGGCTATCGAGGGGTTTATTTCGTGTTAATGGGCCACCTTTCACCCATCGATGGTATTGGCCCGGCGGAGATTGGTCTGGATCAGCTGACTCGGCGCCTTGATGAAGAATCTGTCGAAGAGGTTATTCTGGCCACCAACCCCACTGTTGAGGGCGAAGCGACGGCCCATTACATCGCACAGCAGGTCCAGAAACGTGGTATCCAGGTCTCACGTATCGCACACGGTGTGCCGCTGGGAGGGGAGCTGGAGTTTGTTGATGGCGGTACTCTGGCTCATGCCTTTCAAGGTCGTACCACCATTAACGGCTAGGGCACCTCTGATTAATTCAGATGAACTCTGGCTTTCAGGCGAATTCAGAATCGCGACACGCCTTTGCAGTAAGGTCGAGACCTTTCAAAAA
>NZ_JAKSDZ010000046.1 GCF_023509475.1 Aestuariirhabdus haliotis
TCCTAAAATGGTTTTTATCAAGGCGAAGCTCGCCGTTCATGTCGAGACCTGAACAAGGGCTTCAACACCGAGAGAAACCATTTTAGGACCGCCCTTCGGGGCTTTCAGGCGAACCCAGACTCTTTGTTACGCCTTTTTGAAAGATCTGGACCTTACTGTAAAGACGTGCCGCGATTCTGAATTCGCCTGAAAGCCAAAGTTCATCTGAATTAATCAGAGGTGCCCTAGCCTCTGGATATAGATCGAAATGCAAAAAATTATTCTATAAGTGATATTTAATCACTTTAAAAAAGGTGCATCTGTTGTCCGGTTATATCTGCAAAGGAATCGTCAACAAAATGTAAAATTCCGTCGGCGATGGGTTGCAGCTGGCGCTCAAGATAACGTTCGTAATCCAGGTCGCTGGTGCTATAGGCTACAGGCTCCGGGCCATTTCGAGTCATTACATACTCTACCCAACCGCCATGCAGATACTTTGGCAGTAAACCTTGCTGCTTTCGCAGGCTTTCCTCTTTTTGAGCCGCTTGGGCATGGGGAGGGATATTACGGCTATATTCACTCAGGGGACGTCGTAATCGCTTTCGGTAAACCAGTTTTTTATCCTGTTTTCCTGACAGGGTTTCTTCAACGATTTTTTTAATAAAACCAACGTAATCTTCGTTATGAAAGATTTTCCAATAGAGTTCACGCTGAAATTCCCTGGCGAGTAAGGTCCAATCGGTGCGTACTGTTTCGAGCCCCTTGAAGATCAGATTTTCTTTACCGTCGTGCTCAATAATGCCGGCATAACGTTTCTTGGATCCTTGTTCTGATCCGCGAATGGTTGGCATCAGAAAGTGGCTGAAGTGAGTTTCGAACTCTATCTCCAAATGACTGGTTAATTGGTACTGTGCAGACAAGCGTTCCTGCCACCATTGGTTCAATCCCTTGGCCAACTCATGGCCAATTACCTTGGCCGCTTCAGCACTGGCCGGGTTGTTGACCAGTACAAAGACCGAATCGGTATCGCCGTAGATTACTCGATGACCCTGGTGTTCAATGTATTGCTGGCTAAGGGTGAGAATCTGATGACCCCGTAACGTGATCGAGCTGGGCAGACGATAATCGAAAAAGCGACAGCCTGGAGTACCCAGAACCCCATAAAAAGAGTTCATTAAAATCTTGATGGCCTGGCTTAGGGGCGCGTTACGATCTTTTTTGGCCATGTCCCGTAGTTGCCAAAGGTTTTCTATTAGCTCGGGCAGAATCGACAATTGTTTACTGAACAGTGCGCCATTAAAACCCGGTACCAGCAGTGCACGATCCGCCTCGGTTGTTTCGAGTTGACTATCGTTAGCCTCAGAGGGAGTTTGTTGCAATCCGGCGATCAGGCCCAGGGGGTCCACTTTAAAGGTGCGAATGATACTGGGGTACAAGCTCTTGAAATCGAGCACCAGAACATCGTTGTAAATACCGGGGAAAGAATCCATCACGTAGCCACCAGGGCTGCCAATTCCGCGTGGATTTTTCGGTAGGCTCGGGGCGACGTACCCCCGCCGGTGCAGTCTGGGTAAATAGTTATGATCGAAGGCAGCAACCGAACCGCCAAAACGGTCCATCGCCAACCCTGTCATACAGGCCCTTCGCGTTGCAAATTCGATTAACTCGGTTTTAGCAAAAATCTCCCAAACCAGTTGGCAATCTTCCAGGTTGTACGCTGCGAGTGCCGCTTTGTCTTCTTGAAACATACGCCCGATCTCTTCACCGCGTTGATCGTTGTGTTCAATCAACTTGCCTCGATCGAGTAGATCCCGAGCGACAGAGTCCAGGGCAAAACTTTCAAAATTCCAGGTGGCTGATTTCAAGGTGTCGATGCCGTCGAGTACCACGCGGCCGGGCAATAGAAGGGTGTAATGATCCGGATTATCCCGTGATTGGCGCCACTCCAGAGCAGTTCCATCTCGGCCAATACAAAAAGGTATGTTCAGGGCATCGGCGCGTTTTTGTAAAACCCGCAAGTCAAAATTAATCAGATTCCAGCCGATCAGCAGATCTGGATCCTGCTCCAGGCACCAGGAACAGAATGACTGAATCAGTTCTCGCTCATCGGCGACGAACTGTGTATTAGTTGGTGCTTCGCCCTGGCCAATCATTAACACCTGACGCAGGCTATTCGTTTGATCCTGTTCGCCATAAACCATGGCGATGGAATAGAGCCTGGATGCGCGCATGTCGGTTTCAATATCGATGGACGCCACACGAAAACGGGGAATCTGCTCCAGCTCTCTAGGTTTGATGCGGGGCTGGGAGGCAACATGGAACCCTGCTGCCTGACGTAATGGGGATTGCAGGGTTAAACCGCCACGGATAAAACGTTCCATCAGAAAACGGTCGCTGGGCTGCAAATCGGCTTCGTAAACGTCTATACCCCGGCCTCGTAGCAGGTCACGAGCTTTATAAAGATCCCGTTGGCGCTTGAAATAACAACCGGCCACCGGCTTCGAATCAAAATTTAATAGTTGCAGGGGTTTAGCAGAAACCCCTTCGATGGAAGACAACAAGGTTTGCGCCTTGCTAAGTTGGTCGCCGGGAATAAAACAAACGGCTTGCTGCTCGCTGAATATGGCGCGAATGGGGAGCCCCTCGGTTTTCAGCCATAGGGTCAACTCAAGCCCCTGGGCGGTATCGCGCCACTGTCGCGTAAGAAGAAAGGCTTGGGTTGTCGAGGTGGGCATTAAGAGGACTCCGTGTTGGCTGCAGTTTACCATTGCTCATGATGCGATTGATCTCGTCCTCAGAAGAAATCGCCGTCGCCTGTAGGAGATTGCTCGCGAAGACAAGGAGAATGCAGGAAAATTGAAACCTGTCTCCGGCCTAATACCCATAAAAGCGCAGCGCTGATCTCCTACAGACGCTTTTTTGCGGGCTTCCTAAGCTTCAATGGCTCAAGCCAAAATCTTTAAGGAGGAAGATATGAGCCCATTAAAACAAAACCTAAAAGCTCAACTATCAAAGGGATCGGTATCGCACTGGATGTTGTTGGTTGCACTCTTGTTTGCCCCCTTATCCTGGGCCGACAGTTCGCCGGCGACCGATGTCAGTGCGCATGATAAAGCAGCTATGAAGCAAAAGGTATTGCTTGCTGCGGAGATGAATAATGCCGCCGCAGAGCCGCAAACAACGGTAAACGTCAATACCGCCAACGCAGAGGAAATTTCCCAGGAATTAAAAGGTATTGGAATGGCCAAAGCCGAAGCCATTGTTGCTTATCGGGAGAAACATGGTGCTTTTGTTGCGCTGGAAGAGTTAACGGCTGTGAAAGGCATAGGGGATAAAACTCTGGCCAAGAATGCGGAAAAAATCAGGTTGGAATAATGCGTTTGTCGGAACGATGCGATAATGCTATGACATGTCGTCTCTTCAGCAAAAGCTACTCAGGGCCCATCAAATGATGGGCCTTTTTTATTGCTTGTGACTTATCAAACCCTGAAGTTGTTGAGCAGTCCTGAATACATCATCGCGAGTAGTCGGCTGCTTTATGGCATTGCCCTTTGCCCGATGGCTACTGTGCTAGAGGCTCTTTGACCTTAGGGTTCCAGAATAAGTCCCTGTGTTGATACGTTACCAAGCAGTTGTCATGCGAATCTGAAAGTAAGGTTCTGCGCCACGAAAAGCCATAGCTGTAGTCCCTAACGTATAGGAAAGCTGTTAGTCTGGATTGCTTGGCAACCCGCTGACCAAGGGTTGCGCCTTAATTCAATCGCCATCGAGGTTTTTCTGAACGTTCCTCATTCTTTTAAAGCGGACTTGCTGCTGGTTCTGGTGACCCTGATCGCGGCCTTTGGTTGGGTGTTTTCCAAGGAAGCCTTGGCGGGTTTGCCTCCGTTACTGTTTCTGGCCGTGCGATTTATTCTCGCCGGACTGGTCTTGTCCATTGCGGTTGGAGGGCGCTGGCGTCGGTTGAACCTGGTGCAGTTAGGGCTCGCCTTGAAAGTCGGCGTCGTGATGAGTGTCGCGATGATGTTCTGGGTGCTCGGACTGAACAGCTCAACCCATCTGGGGGAAAGCGCCTTTATTAACAGCCTGGCCTTTATTCTGGTGCCTTTGCTGGTGCGCGGTTTATTTGGTGAAACCCAACCATTATTCACCTGGCTGGCTTTGCCCGTAGCGCTATTAGGGCTGGGCTTGCTAACGCTCAAGGGCAGCCTGCAACTGGAGCACAGTCAGCTGTTGTTTATGGTTGCCGCAACGCTGTTTGCCCTGCATATCTGTCTGATCACCCGGTTGTCGGGTAAGGTGCCCGTATTGGCACTGAGCGCAATACAGCTGCTGATGGTGGGCCTGTTTGCGTTGCTAGCCTCAATAGTGTTTGAAACCTGGCCGAGCAGGGTGAGTAATGAGATCTGGGGCTGGGTTCTGGTGAGCGCGTTGATCGCGACCAGCTTGCGCTTCCTGTTGCAGATCTACGCCCAGGGCCTGACCAGCGCCAGTCATGCGGCCTTGATACTCACGTTGGAGCCTGTATTTACGGCGCTGTTGGCCTCTGTGTGGTTTGCCGAACGAATGTCCCTGGCGCAATTGCTGGGCTGTGTACTGGTTTTCGCGGCCATGATGATCAGTCGTACGCCAGCCCTGTTAATGGCGCTTAAAAACGTCAAACGACTGCGCCGCCAACGTTAAAATGAGTTGGCAATATGAGAACGAACCGACAATGCTATAGATTGCCAAGGAGGCGCCATGAGTCATACCCGTCCTGCATTAACCCAGACCCTGAAAGACCTTAAGGCGCTGTTGGGTAGTCGCCTGCAACAATCCCGGGCGATCTGTGAACAACACGGCCAGGGTGAGGACAGTCACGGCGTGATGCCCCCCGATGCCGTAGCCTTTCCCCATAGCAACGAAGAAGTGGCGGCGATTGTGCGGTGTTGCCGCCAGCACCAGATACCCATGATTCCCTACGGCACCGGTACTTCAGTAGAGGGACATCTGCTGGCTCTGGAGGGCGGCATTAGCCTCGATTTGTCCCAAATGAATAAGGTCCTGGCCGTACATGCTGAGGATATGGACTGCCGCGTACAGGCCGGGGTGACCCGCGAGCAATTGAATACGGAGTTGCGCCACAGCGGCCTCTTTTTTCCGGTTGATCCGGGCGCCAATGCCTCCATTGGTGGTATGGCCGCTACCCGTGCTTCCGGTACTACCACCGTGCGCTATGGCAGCATGATGGCCAATGTTATGGGGCTCACGGTGGTGACAGCCCAGGGTGAGATTATCACTACCGGATCACGGGCGAGGAAAAGTGCGGCTGGTTATGACCTGACCCACCTCTATGTGGGTTCCGAAGGCACCCTGGGTGTGATTACCGAGGTGCATTTGCGGCTGCATCCTATTCCTGAATTGATCAGAGCCGCGGTGTGTACCTTCACCAATCTGGATGCCGCGGTGCAGACCGTGATCGAGGTGATGCAGTGTGCGATTCCGGTGGCCCGAATGGAGCTGCTTAACGGTTTGCAAATGCAAGCCTGCATTCAGTATTCCAAACTGGAAGGGTTCGATCAGCAACCGACCCTGTTTTTTGAGTTTCACGGCAGTCAGGCGAACCTGGCCGAACAGATCGATGCCGTCAAGGCGATTGCTACCGGGCAGGGCGGTAGTGACTTTCGTTGGGCTGAGGATACGGAGCAACGTAACGCCCTCTGGGCGGCGCGCCATAACGCCTATTTTGCGGCCAAGTCGCTGTGGCCAGGCTGCGAGGCGGTAGCAACCGATCTCTGCGTGCCCATTTCGAATCTGGCCGAATCCATTCGCTTTGCCGAACAAACTGCACTTGAGCTAGAGCTTAACTGCCCTGTGGTGGGGCATGTCGGAGACGGTAACTTCCATATGTTGATCATGTTCGATGCAGGCAATGACGAGCAACGGAATCGGGCTGATTCGTTGTCGAGGGCTATGGTCAAGCAGGCTTTAACGGTTGGCGGGACCTGTACCGGTGAACATGGTATCGGGGTTGGTAAGAAAGCGTATCTGGAGCAGGAGCATGGGCAGGCCGTCGAATTGATGAAGCTGATCAAGCGAGCCCTGGACCCGGATAATTTGATGAATCCGGGTAAAGTGCTCAATCTGTAATCAAGCCTGAAAGTGAACTGGAGACTCTGCTTGAATTGTGCGACATTTGAGGGGTTGGCAATTCATTGGTAAGACCGTTGTGTCAATTGGTAAGGCCGGGTAGTCGGCAAAACCCCTGGGAATCATCGCCATTTGTGGCTCAGTGCAAGTTTTGCTCGTACTTTAGTCTAACTGTGATAAAACACGCTTTATTAGAGGGCGGGCATCGCTTTTACTAACCGGAGTGATTCGGGTGGCTGCAGGGCTGCCCAATGGTTGTTGGTTTCAGCTTTGGCGCTGTTACCTGAGCCGACGAGTCGCAGGGAAAGCCCGGTAACTACTCCCGGCGCTCCTCTAGAGAAGCATAAGAAGTGACTGCTATTGCGCCATTGGCGATTGCACAGGCTCAAACCTGATTGCGCATACAAATAATAACAGCAAGGAGAAAGTCAGAATGAAGAGACGTGAAGTATTGAAGAAGGGTCTGGTTGGTCTGGGCGGCGCTGCCGCTGCAACAGTCATCTCTGCCCCCGCCATCGCCAAGGAGCGCATGGAAATCAATATGGTCGCTACCTGGGGTCGTGACTTCCCGGGTCTTGGTACCGGCGCCCAGCGCTTTGCCAAGCGCTTGACCGATATGAGCGATGGCCGCATGCAAGTAAATTACTTCGCGAGTGGCGAGCGCGTTAAAGCGTTCGACTCTTTTGATGAGGTCGCTTCCGGTAACGCCCAGATTTACCATGGCGCCGAGTACTACTGGAAAGGTAAGCACCCGGGTTTTGCCTACTTCACTTCGGTACCCTTTGGTCTGACCTATACCGAAATGAACGCCTGGATCCGTTTCGGTGGCGGGCAGGAGTTATGGGATAAGTTGTCTGCTGACTACGGCCTCAAGGGTTTGATGTGCGGTAACACCGGTGTTCAGATGGGTGGCTGGTTCCGTAAAGAGATCAACTCTGCTGATGACCTCAAGGGTCTTAAAATGCGTATGCCAGGTCTGGGCGGAGACGTTCTGGCCAAGCTGGGCGGCTCTCCGGTCTCTCTGCCAGGCACCCAGATTTATGAAAACCTGGTATCTGGCGCCATCGACGCCACCGAGTGGGTTGGCCCCTGGAATGACCAGTTTATGAAGTTCTACGAAGCCGCCAAGTACTATTACTATCCAGGTATGCACGAGCCAGGCGCTATGCTGGCCATCGGCATGAATGGCGAGTGGTGGAACAACCTGTCAAAAGCTGACAAGTTGCTGGTGGAAGCCGCCGCGTCCATGGAAAACGATGTCATGATGTCCGAATACAACGCCAAGAACGGTGCCTCTCTGGCCCAGTTGGTGGATGAGCAGGGCGTTAAGCTGCGTGCCTTCAGTGATGATATCTACGACAGCTTCGGCGAAGCCGCAGAAGAAGTCTTCGACGAAACTCGTCAGCACAGTGCGCTGGCCAACGAGATTCACGAAAGCTTCGCCAAGTCTCGTACTGCCGTCGGTTCATGGGCCAAGATCTCTGATCAGGCCTATGTCTCCCAGCGGAACCGCGTACTGGGCCTGTAAACACCCATCGCGAAAAAACGCGGAGCCTGGATGCTCCGCGTTTTTTCATTACCGGGTCGGTAATGAAAAACAGCTTTTCCAGGAAAAATGACTGTGATGACCCGTCGGTGCAGGATGATACCGGCTTGAATGGCACACCACTGCCAGTGGTCTAACACAGCCTAGAATTATCAGGCAGATGCACCTCCATGACTCAAACAGACTCCTCAGCTGCTGTGGCCAGTAATAACAGCAGTGGCGGGCTAGTAACCCCGGTTGTACGCATATTGGCCGGCTTCATCGTTACGATGGCGTTGCTCTTTCTCTTTAATAATTACCTCACCTTCTGGCGCGACTGGCCGGGTGTTATGGCATTGTTTGCGCATTTGAACGAGAGCGCCAGAACCCCGCTTGCCGATGAAGGGCTGAAGCTGGGCTGGACCCAGTTGATTATTTATATCGTCGGCCTGCTCGCTATGGCGGGATTTGTGCTTAAAACCCCTCAGCGCTCATTACGCACCGATGCCCAGCTCTGGTCCGATTTTGCCGCTTATATCGTTCGCGCCGCCTTCTGGACCGTAGTGATGGTCGGCCTGGTCGATAGCCTGATCTCCTTCATGCGCATCGAAGGTTTCCTCGAGGCCATGGTCGGTTCCGAGCTAAGTAAGGAGTTGGGTCGTCCTCAGTTCCGCGGCACCTACGTGCACTATCCCTTGATGCTGGTGGCATTTGTGCTCGCTGGCTTTATTCGCACCCTCGGTTTTACCTGGTTGGCACTGCTGGTTGTGCTGGCGGAATTTCAGATTGTTCTGTCACGGTTTGTATTCTCCTATGAGCAGGCCTTTATGGGTGATCTGGTGCGCTTCTGGTACGCCGCTCTGTTTCTGTTCGCCAGTGCCTATACCCTTATTCATGACGGCCATGTTCGGGTCGATGTGCTCTATGCCCGTTTCGACCATCGGGTCAAAGCCTGGGCCAATATAGGTGGCTTAACGCTGCTGGGTTTGCCCCTGTGCTGGGTGATTTTGACCACGGGTATGTGGAGTAAGGGCAGTAGCATTAATAGCCCTTTGCTCAGTTTTGAAATCACCCAAAGCGGTTATGGCCTGTACGTCAAATATCTGATGGTGGGCTTTTTAGTAGTGTTCGCTCTGTCCATGATTGTGCAGTTTGCCAGTTATCTGTTGAGCAACGTTGCAGACCTTCGAGAAGAAGACGAAGAGGGCGATGAACACGGTATGCGTGTGCAATCGAACCAGTCCGATGATGGCCTGACCATCGCGTCCAACTAACTTATAAATACAGAACAGGACTCGTTTAATGGAGCTCGTTTTTTTAGCCATACTCGTGCTACTGATGGTCGTCGCATTGACCTCGGGATTCCCGGTAGCGTTTTCTTTACCCGGTTCCGCGATCCTGAGTATTGGACTCGCGGCAGGCTGTGGTTATCTATTTGCTGGCGATACCAGTGCTTATTTTGCCCAGGGAGGGCCCGTACAGTGGCTCAGTGCCGGGGTCACTAACTTCCGCAGTCTTTACTGGGATGTCGAACGAGACACCCTGATTGCCATTCCGTTGTTTATCTTTATGGGCATCATGCTGCAGCGCTCCAAGATTGCTGAGGACCTGCTGGTGGCCATGGCCCAGCTGTTTGGCCCGGTGCCTGGTGGTCTGGGGATCTCGGTAGTGTTGGTGGGCGCGCTGTTGGCGGCAACGACCGGTATTGTCGGAGCTACGGTGATCGCCATGGGCTTGATCTCGCTACCGGCGATGCTGCGCAACAACTACAGTCATTCGCTGGCTACCGGTACCATCTGTGCCTCGGGTACATTGGGGCAAATCATACCGCCCTCAATCGTTTTGATTATTCTGGCAGACCAGCTATCCAGCGCCGCCGACCAGGCGAGTACCATTCGTAAACAGCTGTACAAGGATGCCACCGGTGAATATTCCATGCCGTCGGTGTTTGATATTACCTCGGCCAGCGCTGGTGACATGTTTATGGGGGCGTTGATCCCCGGATTGATCCTGGTTGGTCTCTATGTCGGTTATATCCTGATCGTGGCCCTGGTGAAGCCGAAAATGGCGCCACCCGTGCCTTATGAGGGTAACTATGACCGTCAGTTCGCCAAGCGAGTCCTGCTGGCCCTGATTCCGCCCCTGACGCTGATCTTTGTTGTGCTGGGTTCCATTATCATGGGGGTTGCCACGGTTAACCAGGCTGGAGCTATCGGTGCTGTGGGTGCCATGATTATGGGGGGCTATCGCCTCACCGAGGGCAAGAGTAGTTCTTACTACCCGGCGATTTTGGGCATAGGTTCGACCCTGGTTTTGATCGTAATTCTCAGCCTGTATACCCTCAATATTAAAAATATTGGCGATAACATGGTTGGTATCGTACTCGCGGCGATCGCGGTCACGGGGCTATTGGCGGCAGTAGGCTGGAGTGCTATTCGCGCCTATCGAATCGAGAATACGCTGAACGAAGTCATGATCGAAACAGCGAAAACCACCTCGATGGTGTTTATCATCCTGATCGGTGCGGCCATGTTGACCTCGGCCTTCCGCGGCTTCGGTGGGGAAGAACTGGTTAAGCATTTCCTGACCGGTTTGCCCGGCGGTTTCTGGACTCAGTTTATCGTCGTCATGCTGGTTATTTTTATACTGGGTTTCTTCCTCGATTTTATCGAGATTGCTGTCGTGGTCGTGCCCATCGTTGCCCCCATTCTGCTGGCTGACCCCGGCGCTAACGTCACCGCGGTTTGGCTGGGTGTTATGGTAGGGCTTAATATCCAGACCTCATTCCTGACGCCACCCTTTGGTTTTGCGCTCTTTTATCTGCGCGGAGTGGCGCCGAAGATTGTCAAAACCCTGTCTATTTATAAGGGAGCCATCGCTTTTATTGGTTTGCAGTTGCTGGCGCTGGTGATTGCCGGTTTCTACCCAAGTCTGGTGAACTACCTGCCAAATCGTACGTACCTGACCTCGGAAAATGCGCCGCCACCGATGAATCCGCGTTTGCAGATGTGTCTGGAAGAGCAGCTGTTTGAAGTCTACGACCTTGAGGGGGATCGCCTGCGGGCCAGCATCAAAGAGCTGCAAAGTGCCGATCTCAGTGCCTTGCCAAAGCAATGGCAGCAATCGATGACGGACAGCGGCAAGAGTGCGGCGGCCACCTTTGATCTGGTTGCCAAAGTACGGGAAGCCGAAGCCAATGTGCTCAATTTCACTCCGGACTACGCACCGCTGCACAGCGAAGTTCGTCGTACGCAATCCAGCATTCGAGTGGTGGACAAGCAGATCAAAGGCTGGCAGGAAGCACTGTCCCGTTTGACTCGGGACGATGAGCCCAATCAGGCCGAGATGGATAACATCAAAGCCAAACTGGCGGAGCTGGAAAGCTACAAGCAGGAACTTGAAAGCGAGATACCTGCAGAGTGGAAAGCTTCCCGTGAACAGTTTGTAGCTTTGAAGAAAGCGGAGAAAATTGCCCGTAACAAGTACCGCAGCAATGTGGACGCAGCTTACGAGCCGTTGATGAACCTGCAGCAGGTGCTGGCTGATACCGAGAACCTGAGCGCGCTGGAAGGCGAGTTGATGGGGCTGGTGGATGTTATCAATAGTGAGGATAACAAAGCCGCCATGGAAACCATCAAGCTGACCGAAAGCAATCTGGGTGCGATCAAGGATGCGAGTAAGATCAAGTCCAAGTTCTCCAAGGCGCGCCGTGCGCTCAAGGGGGATACTCCGAAGCGAGACAAGGCACTGAAGTTGCACGCTGAGGGTATGGCGTTGTTCCATGCTGAAGTGAAGTGGCGTCGACACGCCGCCGAGCAAGTCGGCCCAGTGCTGGCCAGCTACGATGAGGCCATTGCCTACTCCATTGGTTTGCGTTTGCAAAAACGCATGACACTGGACCAGGCGAAAGCGGTCGCTCGTTGCCAGTCAGTGCATCGTGATATTTCGTTGAACTTCTAACTGCCGACGGGGCTACCCGTTAGCGATCGACACAAAAAGCCGTACCCCTCAGGTGCGGCTTTTTGTGTTTCAGGGCCTCGGGTATATAGGAGAAATGGGGTGCAATGCCGCACACAGACATCATTTTGCACTGGAGCCTTGTCGTTAAGTTGTTACACTGAATTTAGAACCCTGGCTATAAGGAGGCCTTTGTGCCCTTTATTTCTTCGCACTATTCGCATCTATCCCGCTTTTCTGTTCGCATTCTGCTAGCACTGCTGTGCTTCTCGACCACGGCTACCAGGGCTCTGGCTGACACCGATGCTCCCCTGGGTAGCGCGGGGCTGGATAAGCCGGAGGCCACGGTTGAGGCGGCATCAGAAACAAAAGCAAAGCCCGTATCGGCACCGGACGGGCCTCAGCAGAATCCACCAACAGCAAAAGCTCCCACGCCTGAGCCGATCAAAGACCAGGTGCAACCCAGGGCCGAGCAGGATCAGTCGTTTCGTATCATGGACAAGGAGTTTGCCCCGGGCACGCGGGATACCGTGACCTGGCCGGTATCGATCAACAGTGTCGAATTTCGTGTGCCGGTGGTGGTGGCCCATGGTGCGCGCAAAGGCCCTGTCATGTGCATGACGGCGGCGCTGCATGGGGATGAACTGAACGGCATCGAGATCGCCCGGCAGGTGATCTATGGCCTGGAGCCCGAATCCCTGGCCGGTACGGTAGTTGCTGTACCCATCGTGAATATGGAAGGGTTTATGAAGCAGCAACGCTACATGGCCGACCGCCGCGACCTGAATCGGTTTTTCCCCGGTAATCCCGATGGGGTGACGCCGGCGCGCTACGCCCATGGCCTGTTTCAGAACGTGATTGTGCACTGTGATGGGCTGATCGATCTGCACACCGGTTCTTACTACCGCACTAACTTGCCTCAGTTGAGGGCGGATCTGCGTAATGATTCGGTGGCCAAGATGGTCGCATTATTTGGCGGCATGACGGTTTTGCAGAGTGAGGGCAATCCCGGCATGTTGCGCAATGCCGCCGTGGATGCGGGCATTCCAGCGGTGACCATGGAAGTGGGAGGACCTTTGAGCCTGGAGCCCGAAGCTGTTGAGTTCGGTGTTAAGGCGATAAAGACTTTCTTTGGCGAGCTGGGTATGACCCGCAGCTTCAGTTTTTGGAGCACCCCGCAACCGGTATTTTATGAATCGGAATGGGTGATGTCGGACTACAGCGGCATTCTTCTGGCGAGGGTAAAGTTGGGGGATAAGGTGAAGGAGAATGAGGTCATAGGTGAGGTGATCAATCCGGTCACCAACTCCAGTCGTGACGTTATCGCACCCTATCCGGGTACCGTATTGGGTATGGCGGTTAACCAGTTTGTCAGCCCGGGTTACGTCATTTTCCGTATCGGTAAACAGCGTACCGAGGATGAGCTCCGTGAAGATGCCTTGAAAGTAGGAGACCAGCCCAGGTCTACTTCCAAGGAGCTCGACCAGATGGCCGACAGAGAGGGCGAGAGTGACTGATCGGGATTGATGGCTTAGTGAGAAAGGCTCATGATCGGACGATCAGATAACCGCCGGCGGCGGCCATAATGCTGCCGGCTACCCGGTTCAATCCCTTCATCGCGCGTTCGGAGCGGAAATAACGTCGCGCCTGAGCCGCACTCAATGCGATCAGCATCAGTCCCAGCATCAGCCCGATCAGGGTCAGCCCGGAGGCCAGGGCAATATCGGTCTGGGTCAGACTGCCCAGGTCCATAAAGGTGGGCAAGAAAGCAATATAAAACAGAATCACCTTGGGGTTGGACGCCGAGATTAAAAAGCCCTGTACAAAGCTCATGCCGTGTTGACGCTTGCGCTGTAAATCACCGATCGCCAGTTCGACCGGCTGACGCCACATCATCCAGCCCAGATAGATCAGATACGCCGCTCCCACAAAACGGATAACCAGAAAGAGTCCGCCCCAGTGTTCGGCAATCGCCGCCAGACCAAAACAGGCCAGAATCAGATAGATGATATCGCTGATCGCCATGCCGAGTGCCAGAGTAAAACAGTTGGCCGCGCCTTCACTTATGGCTCTGGCCAGAATGGCAAATACCCCGGGACCCGGGGTAATACCGAAAATAAAAATGGCGATAAAAAACGTTAAGGCGCTTTCGGGGGACACGATCGAATCCTTGCTCGTGGCGTTTGAACCAGGTTGAGATTCACCTTATACGTGATTTTTTTTGAGCGGGGAAGCGATGTTTGTTTCGCGCCGGCCAAAAAAATTAGAATCAACACTCAAGTTGACTTACAAAACATCCGCCAGGGCTTTCGAAATTGACAGGGCAACCTTGTCCGGTGATGTCAGGTCGGCTGGTATGGCGCATTTGATCTCCCTGTCTTCATGATGGATCACTATGGTCAGGATGATATTGCTGGCAACAAAAAGCCCTGCGCTGGCATCAAATCCCAGTGAATGGATGGAAGGAATACCTTGCTCCAACCCTTGCTCGATACTGTGCTGAATATCCGCGAGCAGTTGCTCTTTTTTGGGCAGCTGATGGAGTACCGATTGGGCGCTGATGCAATCTTTGGATACGGTGGGCAAGGCATCGATGGCACGAACGCCAGCTTGAATTTTACGTAGCTGTGTCTTGTTGATGACGGGGCCGCGTTTATAAACCCGGACACCTGGAAATTTTCCGATACGGCCCACTTTGACCTCGATGGTATTGTTTTTGCCCAAATCCTCTAATGCGGTTTTTAGACGCGCCCGGTAACGTTTATCCAGTGGTGCCCCCGCGACGGTTTTCAAGGTGGTCAGTTTTTTGATCCAGGGAGCCGCTGAACGGTTTGCGTTGGCTCTTACATTGGTCTGCTTGGCTATCGCTACGGCGCCTTTCCTAAACCAATTACGTCCTGCCCATTTATCCATCGCCGCATAAATTTTCTTTTGGGTGGTGGCGCGTTTTATCTCCTTGATGATTTGCTCGCATAACGGGGGCAGCCATGCTTTTAAGCCCGTCAGACTGGCTTGCAAGTCTTGCTGGCTGCTGATCAGCTTGATCACCCGGTCGTAGGCTGCGCTGGTCTCCGCAGAGACAACCTCTTTTGCCGTAGCTTTCAGACCAGCCTTGAAACGGTCGATGAAACTCTCAGGCAGCTCCAGAGATGCGCCCATCGAGAACAGTGCGCCGGGTGAGGTGCCGGGAAGTTTCAATACAGTAGTGCAATTAAAGCCGCCGATTTTGACTATCACGGGCACGAATTCGATGCCCTGTTTGGAAAAAATGGTTTGGGTTTCGAATTGTCCGCTGTCGCCCCCGATGCCGCTCCAGCATAATTGGCCGGCAATTCTAGCGCCATCCGGGTTAACCTGTAGAGAGCCCTTGATTTGAATGTATTCGCTGAGACGCAAGCGGATGTCGCCGTACAGGCTTTTTCCAGGAATCACTTCCAGAGTGCTTCCGAGCGCAAAGGGTTGGCCGAGAATCATCAGGCAGACTTCGCCATTTACTCCGACTTTCACCTGACCCTGTGCTAGCAGTTGGGTTTGTATCCTGCCCTCAATCGTGAGTGATAGCATATCCTTGGGACCGAAAGCGCCCACCAGCCTCAAGGCGGTTTCAAAGTCTCCAGGCCCCAATAAGGCGATACCAAACTGACAGCGGAAACTGAAAATGTTGGCTAATGGACAGCTGATGTCCAGCCCGCCCAGCAGCATAACAACAAACCCCTTGTCATAGGCCTTGCCCCCCATCTGGGCGGGCAAGCAGTCCAGCATCTGTTCGGCATTGCTGGTAGCGAGCAACTCAAGGGCGTCCGGATCGGCTAGGATATCGTCACGAAACTCCTCTTCGGTTGAAATGCACCAGCCTGCGATAATGTCCAGTGGCCCGAAGTGGATGGTTTGGCTGCCGATGCGAATCCAGTGGGTTTGGTTATTGCTCTGGTATTTCAAGGGAACACTCTGGATCACCCAACCCGCGTTACCGGTTTTTATGCCATCCAGCGCCCGTGCCAGGGTGTCGCTAACCGACAGCGCGGGTAAGGCCTGCTTGGTACCCAGGCTACCGCCTCCCAGATAATCCGGTAATTTGATCAGGCTGGGGCCCAGGGTAAACGGCAATGCCATTCCGGCCGGCAGATGACCCTCATCGTGCAAGTAATAATCTGAGTGCTGGAAGAAGTTCAATAACGAAGTGATCAGCGTAATCCAGTCGATCAGGGTCGGTTCAGGGTCGGGGAAACTGGCATGAAACTCCAGTCCCAGGCCGAGCATATTTTTTAGTTCCCAGCCAAACTCCCGATAAAACAAGGGGATGGGCATCGGTGCCGCCATAGGGATCAGAGCCAGGGTATCGCGCATGATCAGACGGTTGCCAAGATCGCTTCCCTTTCCGCTGCTGAGGGCATAGATCAGGCTGACAAGGTCTACCTGATCAAACCAACCGTCAAATTTCAGCACGCCTAGCGTCCCGCCGGATGTGAGCCCGAAGCCACAACGATGTACCGTCAAACCCACCAGGCTCGGTAGAGGTGGCAGACCAGAGACGGATGGCAACAACAGTTTTAAGGGGGGGTCTCCAGCTGTGTTAATAGCAAATGCTGCGCCTCCGCTGGGCTCAACAGCAACGTCGAACGTAAAACCGGTGGGGATAGACAGGCTCAGATATTCGCGGATCGTTGTCGGTAATCGTTCCACGCCCTTCAACAGTAAATCAGACAGTTCGTCAAATGCGCGGGTTATCTCGG
The DNA here is from genome assembly GCF_023509475.1 of Aestuariirhabdus haliotis. Taxonomy (NCBI): domain Bacteria; kingdom Pseudomonadati; phylum Pseudomonadota; class Gammaproteobacteria; order Oceanospirillales; family Aestuariirhabdaceae; genus Aestuariirhabdus; species Aestuariirhabdus haliotis. The sequence goes on from NZ_JAKSDZ010000046.1 coordinate 16,321, forward strand.
GGCTCTGGGTCCCCATCAGTCGGGAGAGTTGCTGGTAGAAATCGGGTTCGTCGAGTTTAAGCTCGATCAGCGGCAAGGCGTCTGGCAGCAATGCCATGGCCTGATCGGGAACTCCGCATTTGTTGGCGAGCCATTTAACCGGTGTGATAGGAATGCTTAGCTCGCCCTGGGTTTCGACTCCACCCCTCGCACACCACCGTCCTCCAGAAAAATCGAAGGCGAATTCCGGAACCTGAAAACTCAGGGTGCCGATACCGGTAAAATCACACCATTGCGTCCAGGTAGCTCCATTGTTCCCAGGGCGAAGAGGGATTTTTTGAAAGGGTGACGAAATCGCCTTGATGGAAAGCCCATCGCCTAGCGTCAGCATAAAATCAACGCTGTTCATAAACACCGGTGCGTCAGCAAACAATCGGTTAAGACGGTCAAAATTCAGGGCTTTAAGCTCGGCGCCCAGTGTCCAGCGGCTTTTCTTTTCCTCGCGGCTGGTACGTTGCACAAACAGAGATTGAATGTTTATATCAGGCAACGAAAGTGCAAAGCCGGAATCGGCCGCAAAATTTAACTTAAGGCTGTTATCTCCCGGTGGTGAAAAGGTGACTTTGATACCTTGGTCATCGATCTTTAATGCGCCGCTCATCGTGTCGTTGGCAATGACCCTGTCGGCAGGGAACGGAACATCGGCGATCGTCAATGTGGCACCGGCATCGATAAACCAGACACCTTTGTTACCCTCTTTAAGCGACTGATAACCGATCCTGAGTGGTTTCAGCTCAATAAGTACCGAAGGTGCGGGACTGAGTGGTAGCGGTATTTCGATGCGCAATGGTTGCTCCGGTGCGGGAGCCATAAGGTCCAGTCGGTAACCGGTTGCCGAGCGATGGAAAGAGGGTGCGGCCACCAGATCCAAAGTGTCTGCAATAATAATGGGTAGACTGCCATTAACGGAAAACTCCCAGGGCTGTTTCGAATCGCCGTGTATGGCTTGTGAAGCCGAGAGGCACAACTCATCTAGAGTAACGCTGCCAACCCCTGGCCAGTTCACAAGGGGCTGATGCTTTTGCAGTGCAAAGGTTAAGAGTTTCGAACTCGTACTGACATCAATCGACATGCCTAGGGATAGCTGCTGCGCGAAAAAATCGCCGCTGCAATTCCCGCTGCAATGCCATCTGGAATCCTGGGAACGCCAGCTGATGGCCATATCGCTAAAGCGAATGCCAAACTCGGGGCTGGGTTGAATGTCTCCGTCGATAAGCAGCGAGATATCGATGGCGAGAGGCTGGTTGGAACTTGCTCCTAAGGTGAGACTGGCTTTCTTTAGGTTAATTCTGAATTGATCAGAGTCGCTCAGGTTGACGGCAGTTAACATCGTCAGGCTGATGTGCCAGCTTTTACTGGCGTGTTGATATTCCAGCTCGACATGATCCAGTGGTACCCGGCTAGCGCCAAACGGCAGTGCTGTGCCCAACTTATGCAGAAGCACGGAAAGGTCGACGTTAACATCGGAGCTGAGTCTGAAGTTGCCCTGGGATTGACACTCAATCAAAACATTGTCCAGCTGAACGTCCAGCCACTCTATATCGGTAACGCCAAAGCATTCAGCCAGCAATTTGCGCATATCCAGCCGATTGGCACTGCAGAGAAATGCCACCGAGGAACCCACGGATGCCTGGATAAAAAATGAGATATCGGCTATCTGGGCGCCTGCCAGCAGTTGTGCCTGAGCACTGATACTGTCGTCGGCACTGAGTTGAAAACCGAGGGAGGTATCCTGAAGTATTAGCTTGCTGTTGGCCAAAGGGATAAGGTATCCATCCTGCAGGGTCAGACTGAACGAAAGGTGACATTCTCTCGGATCCACCACAACATCCACTCGCTGGATATCCGGTAAGCGGATCGGAATGACGGGCAAATACTGTTGCAGAAAATCACGGCCAATAATCGGTTCATCGTGAACCAACCGTATTACGCTATCCAGTGAGCTGAATGAGCAGCGCATGGGTAGTTCGTTCAGTGTCAGATCACCGCTTCCGGTTAGCACGAACGTCGGATTGTTAGTGGGATTATTAATGGTGAACTGAATCGCGGCGCTGGGCATCTCCAGTTGCTGATCGATAACCCTCCAGGGTGAGGCCAGTTCGAGATAGAGGCTGATAGAACTCAGTGACCAATGATCCAGATCGATCGACACTGAGATCAGCTGCGGACGAATATCCGGTAACAGGTCGAGTAGTGGCATCTGCGCGGAGCCGAGCTCGATGCCAAGAGCCTTCATAGCCGTTGTGAGGGTTTGTTCGGTATCGTCCTCCATACGCAGATTCAACACCCAGTGTCGGCACTCGTTTTCCAGCCCGAGCGTGCTGCTGAATTCACCCCTGATGTTGCCCATCTGCCAATCGGCACTGATCACCGCCGCCGCTTCACAATGGTTGATGCCGCCTTTGGTAGTGCTGTCGATGGTCAGGCGCGCTCGCTGTAATCCGACCTGTTTCGCCAGTTCGGGCAGGGGCAGGGGGATCTCCAGGATCAGACTGCATAGATCATTATGGAATGCTGTGTGGCCGCGTAACGCCATGGACTGCTGGGCGTCTAGCCAGGGCAGCAAGTGTGCGATTCTCGGATCAAGAACGCCCTTGGCGAGGAGGGTGAAACCAGAGGTTGTTTCATCATTGCCTGGATTCTCGAAGCGCAGGGTAACGTCCTCTAGCACAAGCAGTGACAGCAGATTGTCAGCTGTTTGGTAGTGTTGCTCCACAAAGCGTTTTTGTGATGGCAGGGCAAGCCGGGTGGAAGAGAACGTCCACCGGGGTAATGTTATCTCGCAGCTACAGATTAAGTCGCCAGAACTCTCTGATGCGTGAAAAACGATGGGGGCTGATGGCTGTCCATACAGGTCGGTCATGCCGCTTAGTGATAAACGGTTTTGGGCCTTGCTGATGGTGGCGTTGGCGATGGTGGATGTTGATGAAAGCTGATGGCGTTCGAATACCGGATGCAGATCAAATGCCTGAAGGAGGTCAGTGTCGAAAGAGATGGTTTTGTCGACGATGGTCGAGAGTAGTTGTTTTTCCAGTTTTTCGAGCATTCGCCTGATCTCCCGTTTATGCGGCAGAAACAAATCGATGCCGACGATAATTTATTGATCTTGTGGCTGCAAAAAAACAACGTTCATCACTGGAACTGATTGCTGTGATTGTTTTTATCTTAAAATGGAATTAAAAAAATACTCTTGCTTCAGTTTGAAATTATTTATGCATTTGCTCGTTATTTGGTGTTAAAACTTACATGTAAAAAGCATGTTCTGCAGAATGAAAAAGTTATAGACGATTTTGGGGGTAAATGCTCGCTATTTTTTTATTGTGCTAGGCTATGTGGATTTGATTATCTTAGCTGTTTCGGTTTGCTGCTGTTTTTAGTCTAAGTTTGTTGTTGGCGGATAAAACTATTTGTCGATTGGGCTTTTTGAGAATTCACAGGGTTTTCTTAGCGTGCCTGTGAATTTTTAAAAAGTGAATGGATACCCTTAAACGTAAGAGGGTTGATGGTATGGATTTTGAGAGTGTGGAAGATATAGTTCTGGAAGGTGCACGGCAAATTCTGGAAATTTTTCGGTATCAGATGCCTGAAGCTTCGATTTATTTTTTGGAGGGGTTGGATAAAAAAAATGTAGCTAATTATTTTACAAAATTGACTGAAGATCAGCTTGATGATGCTAAGAAGGTGGCGTTTTGGAAGGGGAGGGTTCACGATGATGCTGTAGTTGGTGCTGCGGAATTTATTGGTAATCTCCATGATTTAATGATTACAGTTTCGAAAAAAAACTGGAATTATGAGAGTCTATCATTTAATGTTAAGCATGTCTATGTAAAACCTGATAAGAAAATTAATGATTTTTTTGATACTGATCCTGCATTTAGTTACACACCAAAGCGGGTAAAATTTTATAAGTTCTATGTTGTTCATGAATTGATGCACCTGTTGCATCATCAGACTCATGTGAGAAGTTTTTTTGCGTTGGATGAAAATAAATCTTGGACTCCGGAACGTAAAGAATTAACTCGGAAATTTTATGAGATCGTGTGGGAGGAAGGGTTTACAGATTATCTGACCTGTTTGGCTTGTAATGTAGATCGAGGTATTTATGTTCCATATGATTGGTATACTCGTGTGCTTCAAAAAAGTATCACTAAGCTATGGACTCAAGACATGGATTATAGTTTTGGTCAGATTATTCCTTATGCCTATTTCTGGGGGAATACCTGCACTCCCGTTAAGGGGGAGGGTGATGTCAGGCGTCCGGATTTGTCCGAAACACTTATGCGAGATTTTTTCGATCCGATAGTGAAAAGTCTTTCCATACATGCAGTGGGAGAGTGTTTGGCGCAGAAAGAAATTCTGAAATCTCCGTGAGATGGAATAGTAGTTGATATCTTGCTCTCTATGGTGCGGTTCACCGGACAGCAGCAAACAAAAATATAAACAAAAGCAAAAACAAGCACAAAAAGAAAAATTGGCATCAATGCGGTAGCCGATCACTCAGGAGGGCACCATGAACACTCCCATGCCGCAGATTAAGCACGTTATTTTGCTGATGCTCGAAAACCGTTCATTGGATAATGTGCTGGGCTGGCTCTATGAAGCCGAGAATAATACTCCGCTGCATGTGATTCCCGAAGGCAGTGCCAAACAATACGATGGTTTGGTAGTGGGTAATTTTTCCAATCCTTACCAGTATCAGGGTAAGACCCGATCATACGCCATCCACAAGGGCCTTACTGGAAATCCGACCAACGTGCCCGATTACGATCCTTATGAAGAGTATGAGCACGTTAACAATCAGTTGTTTGGCAGCGCTAAGGCCTGGGACAAAAAGGTCACTCCCACAAAAAGCAACACCCCGAAACCTGCCAATATGATGCAGGGTTTTTTTCAGGACTACAGCGCAAGCTGGATGACCTGGGAACAGACGCTGCAAATATTGCAAACCTATACCCCCAAAGACCTTCCCGTGCTGCATACCCTGGCGCGGCAGTATGCGGTCAGTGATCGCTGGTTTTCATCGGTACCCAGCCAGACCAATCCCAATCGTGCGTTTGCCCATTGCGGTAGCAGTATGGGGCGGGTTGTCAATGAACATAAATCGAGCGTCGAACAGTTTAAATGGTGGGATCGAAGTCAGAGGAAGTACGTCTGGGCCCGCAATATCTGGAATGTTCTGGATGAACATAAGGTCTCATGGCGAATTTATTACAGTTCCCCCTGGCCACCCAAGGCTCTGTCGCCATTGAAAAAACAGCATAAGGGTTTTACTCATTACACTTTTTTGGGTGATTACGAAAATCTCCATCGCTTTAAGAAAATGCAGTTTTTTGCCGAAGCCGTAAAAGCCAATACCCTCGACGAATTTGTCTTTATTGAGCCCAAATGGGGCGGTGGCTTTGGTGGTAAGTATGGCACCGTGCAAGGCAACGATTATCACCCTCCGGCGAATGTGCGTCCGGGGGAAGTCTTGCTCAAGAATATAGTGGATACCCTCAAGAGTAATTCCGAGGTATGGAATGAGTCATTGCTGGTAATTACCTTCGATGAGCACGGTGGTACTTACGATCATGTACCGCCACCCTGGGGGGCTCCTCGTCCCGATAAGAGCGAGGGTGATGGTTTTCTGTTTGATCGCTACGGGGTGAGAGTACCGACCATTCTGGTGTCGCCATGGATCGAGGAGGGCACGGTGTTTCGCGCACCACCGAAGCAGCATTTCGACCATACCTCACTGATCGCCACGGTCTTGAAATGGCGCGGCATCGATCCTGCCAAGTCGGGTTTGGGTAAGCGTGTAAGCAGGGCACCTACGTTTGATAACGTGGTTAATCGCACCAGCCCCCGCACCGATTTTGCCGAGCTCAAGGTGGCCACCGCAGCCAAACTTCGCCCTATCAAGGTGGCTAATAAAACTAACACCAAAGTGAAAATTTATCTGGGTTGGGGCAATGGGTCTCGCAAAGCCTCCGTGCTCACAGTGACGGGGAAATACCAGCGTGCTGAGAGTGCTCAATACAATGCCAATACGGATACAGCTTCTCACGACTACTGGGTGTCCGTGGGCTATTGGGCAGGCCCCTCATCGGATCATGAACCGGTGGATCGTTTCACGGGATTGCAATGGCGATTGTTGTGGCAGGGTTGGCGGCATATCTTGCATCACCAAAGCATGACCGTGAAACAGGCTGCTATTACCACTAAATTTGGTGGCAATGATGTCTATGACCGTCATAGCAAGATCACCATCAGCAATAACACCCACTCACGCGTGTATTATCATCTCTATTCGAAAGCGGAGAAGGGCGGTGCCGCAGGCAAAACCCTGAAGGGTTATATCAATCGGGGTGAGAGTATGGTCTACCATTCCGGCAAAGATACTTTTCGCTGGAGATACCGTGTTATTTTTTCCACCTGGGTAGGCGACGAGGTTATTCGGGGCAAGGAGAAGGTAGATGGCACCATCGATCGCAGCTGGCGATTTTTCTGGGGGGCACCGAAGGTGATCAAGCGTAATGGATCACTGGTCATTAACCAGCCGAAACCGACGGTCAGCTTTCAACCCGAGGGGTGGGATATCCGCAACTGAAGGTGGTTGCGCCAGAAACGACAAAGGCCCGCATCGCTGCAGGCCTTCTGAATAAGTGGCTCCCCGAGCTGGACTCGAACCAGCGACCCAATGATTAACAGTCATTTGCTCTACCAACTGAGCTATCGGGGAACTGCATGGGA
>NZ_JAKSDZ010000047.1 GCF_023509475.1 Aestuariirhabdus haliotis
TTTGTTACGCCTTTTTGAAAGGTCTGGACCTTACTGCAAAGACGTGCCGCGATTCTGGATTCGCCTGAAAGCCAGAGTTCATCTGAATTAATCAGTGGTGCCTTAACAGAAGGGCAGTTTGGGCAGTTGCATAAATTGATTCAAAGCGCGCTGTAAATAGAGCAGGTCGTCGGTGCCTGCTAGCTCACGAATCGAATGCATACCAAAAGTAGGTACACCTATATCCAGCGTTCTTACGCCAATCTCGGCCGCGGTAATTGGGCCAATCGTGCTACCGCATGCCATATCACTACGCACAACAAAACTTTGGCATGGCACCTGTACCTGTTCGCAAAGATGCCTGAATAAGGCTGAGGTTTCACTGTTGGTGGCATAGCGCTGGTTATTATTAAGCTTGATCACAGGACCTGCATTAAGCAGAGGGCCGTGTTTACCGTCGTGACGATCAGCGTAATTGGGATGAATACCATGAGCATTGTCGGCGGAAATCATCAATGAGTTTTCCATGCTGATGGTGAAGGATTCCCGATCTCCGAGGATGCGTTCGAGTACTGTTTCCAATAGCGGTCCTTGAGCGCCGCTACTGGTTTGGCTGCCAACCTCTTCATGATCGTTGCACACCAGCAGGCAAGGCGCTTGCTGTTTTTTCGGGTCGCTGTTGGTAATGAGAGTGTTCAAGCCGATAAAGCAGCTGAGCAGGTTATCCAGTCTGGCACTGGCGAGGAACTCTTGCTTCAAGCCAATTTTTGCAGGGCTCTGGGTATCATAAAAGCTCAACTCATAGTCCAGAACCTGGTCCACTTTATGGTGTTCAGCCTCTAGCCATTGTTTCAGTTGGGCACGAAAATCAGGCGCTTGTTCATCGCCGCAGAGACTGAGAATCGGTGGCAATTGTGTCTGAGGGTTGATGCTGCGGTTTTTGTTTACGTCCCGGTCAAGGTGAATTGCCAGACTTGGGATGACAGCTATTGGGTCACGAAGATCAATCAGAGCGCTATCAAGTTTGCCATCCAGGGTACTGAAACTGACGCGTCCCGCCAGGGATAAATCACGATCGAACCAGGGGTTGAGTAACACGCCGCCATAAACTTCGACCCCAAGTTGGAAGTAACCGTTTTGCGATAGCTCCGGATTGGGTTTTACCCGCAAACAGGGGCTATCGGTATGAGCCCCAACCATACGAAAGCCTTTTTCGGTGTAGGCCTGATCAGCGCAGGTAAAGGCCACCAGTGAAGAATCGTTACGGGTCAGGAAATACCGGCCATAGGCTTTCAGGTTCCAACTTTGTCCCAGTTCCAGACGTTCGAATCCGGCGTCGACCAGACGCAGGCTCATCTGCTCCGTCGCGTGAAAAGGGGTAGGGGAATGATGAAGAAAGTCGATCAGTTGTTGGCCGAGGTCGAAAGTTTCGCTCATGGTATCGGTGTCTATAGTGAAAAGTGGTTTGCATTATAGCGGCTGTCATGGCAAATACCGAGCATCGCGATAAGGAGGTCGGGGCAGTTTTCACTACAGTCCCATGCTGGCTGATCTATGCTTGGTAGACCCTGCAGATTGAGGAGCCAATGATGTCTGTCCTTCGAAATGCTATCCCGGCACTGCTGATAAGCAGCCTGTTTGCTTCTGTTGTTGTCTCCGATGAAACACCCAGCGTTAAGGATTTTCGTTTTCCTCGCCCCGATGATCAGCTATCAGGGGAGGTGGTTAATCCCTCTCCTGTTCTGGAGCCTCGTCCGATAAACAAGCAGCCTCCCGCCAGACCGACGGTGAAACCTCAGCCCGTAGCCCCTCTTAAACATTCCTCGACCGTCACCGGCACGGCGGGGGCTATCAAGGGACGGACGGATGGTTTGGGGCAGGCGATCGATCCGGGTGGCAGAATGTTGGGCCCGGTCGATTCCCTGGGTCAGGTCATTGAGCCGGGAACCGGGGCGATTCGTGGTCAGGTTCCTGCGGGTGGCCAGCCGAGAGGTCCTTACGTAAAATAAACCTTTTGCCGAGAGGTGATGGGTGCGCGTACTTCTGTTGTCCGCTTATGATGCGATGAGTCATCGCTATTGGCGAGAAGGCCTGATATCTCAATTTCCGTCCTGGCAATGGACCCAACTGGTGTTGCCAGCACGACACTTTAACTGGCGAATCCGGGGCAATAGTTTGAGTTGGGGCGTCGGTCATCGTACGCTGTTGGAGGCGGACTACGATCTGTTGATAGCCACCTCGATGACGGATCTGTCAACTCTGCGAGGTCTGGTGCCCAAGCTGGGTACAATACCTACTCTGGTTTATTTTCACGAAAATCAATTTGCATACCCGCTCAGTAACCAGCGCCGGCATTCGGCGGTTGAGTTACAGATGTTGAACCTCTATACCGGCTTGGCCGCTGACCGCCTGTTGTTTAACAGTCATTTCAATCGCAATACTTTTCTCGATGGTGTTGAGCAGCTCTTGTCGCGCTTACCCGATCATGTTCCTCCCGACGTCCGTGCTCTATTGGAAGCGCGTTCTTCGGTTTTGCCGGTGCCACTCAAAGAATCTGTCCCCGGTCAGCCTGCTGATGGTGAAAAGAGGCAAGAACAGACTGGGCGTTTGGGCAACCAGCGCATCTTTACGCTGCTCTGGAATCATCGTTGGGAATATGACAAGGCGCCGGAGCGCTTTGTGTTGCTGCTTAAAGAGCTGCTACGACGTGATCTGCCTTTTCGTGTGGAGTTATTAGGGCAGCGTTTTCGTCAGGTGCCGGTGGAAATTGATCAGCTTAAAGCGTTGCTCGGAGATCGCCTGGGCCATTGCGGTTATGTTGACTCGATCCACGATTACCAGTCGATTTTAGCCTCGGTGGATGGGGTGCTTTCTACCGCACTGCATGATTTTCAGGGGCTTTCTGTGCTGGAAGCCGTGGCTGCCGGTGCAATACCCGTGGTACCAGACAGGCTTGCCTATCGGGAGTTATTTGATCAGGCGTTTCGTTACGGCAGTGATGAACAGGATGCCAGCAACGAGGTGGTCATGATGGCAGATCATATTGCAAGGTTGATCGAGAGCCGGCAACAAGGGGCTTTGCCGCCGGCACCTAACCTGAATCACCTGATGTGGCCAGCATTAAAGCCGGCCTATGAAACCGAATTTACTAACCTTATTCGGGCAGGGTGACGTTCAGCTCCAGAATCGAGCAGTCGTTGGCCTTATCAAGACTAACGTTGACCTGGTCGGTATCAATATCGATGTAGCGCTTGATCACCTCCAGAATATCCTTCTGCATGGCCGGCAGATAATCCGGTGTGTTGCGAGCTGCGCGCTCGTGGGCCACGATAATCTGCAGACGCTCCTTGGCGATATTGGCACTCTGCTGATCCTTGCTGCGGAAAATTTTGAACAAACTCATCGTTAGCCTCCAAACATACGCTTGAGCAATCCGCGCTTTTCCACTTCCAGAAAGCGATGAGGAACGTTATTGCCCTGAAAGCGCTCAACGGCATCGAGGTACGCTTGCCCGGCATCGCTTTGCTCGTCGAAACTCACGGGAACACCCTGGTTGGATGCTTTGAGCACCGCCTGGGATTCGGGGATAACGCCCAGCAATGGAATAGACAGAATCTCTTCCACATCCACTACGCTGAGCATTTCACCGCGCTCGACCCGTTCGGGATCGTATCGAGTTAGCAATAGCTGCTCCTTGACGGGGTCAAGCTTCTGTTCGGCGCGGCGGGATTTGCTGTGCAAAATACCTATGATGCGATCGGAGTCACGCACCGATGATACTTCAGGGTTGGTAACAATAATGGCCTCGTCGGCAAAGTAGAGTGCCAGTTGAGCGCCTTTTTCGATGCCTGCCGGTGAATCGCAGACAATGTATTCGAACTCTTCTTGCAGCTCGTTCAATACCTTTTCGATGCCTTCGTGAGTGAGGGCGTCCTTGTCACGAGTTTGCGAGGCAGGAAGGATAAACAGATTTTCCAAGCGCTTGTCTTTGATCAGGGCCTGGTTGAGGTTCGCCTCATTGTTGATCACGTTGACCAGGTCGTAAACGACCCGGCGCTCGCATCCCATGATCAGGTCGAGGTTCCTCAAGCCGACATCAAAGTCTATGACCACGGTTTTGTGGCCCTTTGCGGCCAGTCCTGCTGCGAACGCGGCGCTGGTGGTGGTTTTTCCTACGCCTCCCTTACCGGAGGTGACGACAATAATTTTTGCCACAGGTGTTCCTTGATTATCTTGGTTAAAAAAGTGGATCGATACAGATTTTCTGCTCGCATAAACTGATTCGAGCGGGCTGTTTCCATTGCTTGTCGCCGGGTTCGCCGCTGCGATAATGGCCGGCAATCGAGACCAGTTCCGCCTCAAGACTGTGACAAAACACAGTGGCATGTTCATCGCCCTGAATGCCCGCCAGGGCTCTGCCACGCAAAGCCCCGTACACGTGGATGTTGCCTCGGGCAAGTAGTTCAGCCCCGGCACTAACCGGCGCGGTAACGATCAGGTCGCCATCCGGTGCCAGAATTTGTTGGCCAGAACGGACCGGTGTCGAAACAATTCGAGCCGAGGATGCTTTTTGGGGATTAGCTGCTTTCTCCGATGCCGAAGTTTGGCTAACGGCTGTTCCGCTTTTAATCACGGGTTGGGTGAAGATTGACAGCCCTAGCGCTTTTATTTGCGGTTCTTTCTCGGTGGTAGCGCCACGGACGGCTATGGGGCGCAGACCATGTTGGTCACAAAGGGTGACCAGCTCGGCAATGTCGATTTGACTAGATGGCACTTTGTCGAGAGCGAGAATAACCGGAGTGTTGTCAAACATGGCGGGTGATTGATGTGCCTTGTCAGCTATTTCGGCTGCAAGGGTTTGCAGATCATCCTCATGCAGTTCAAGTGTCATGATCGGTACAAGCCCTGCCTTGAATTGCAGGCTGCTCGTTGCGGTTGTTGGTGAAGCTGTATTGTTCATGGACAGTCCTACTACCTGATGGTTGTCCTGATGGAGAGGAGTTTATATACCAGTTGTTATAAAGCAGGCAAGGACGGGGTTCGAGAAGCTGGGAAAATATAATTGTTGTGCGGTAGATTGTTTGTCCGCTGTACAATTGCGTGAGAAAATTGAGTTCACTTCTTCATTTATAGTATTTCCAGGTCAATCAACTTATGGCATTTGAACCTCCTCGTTTTCGGTGGTCGTTTTTTACACCGCGCTTCTGGTTGTTGTGGTGTGGATTGGGACTCGCCTGGTTGGTCGTTCAGCTGCCTTATCCCGTATTGCTCCCTATTGGTAGATGGGTAGGGCGCATGGTTATGCGTTTCGGCAAGGGGCGGCGAGCGATCGCTGAGCGAAACCTTGAACTGTGTTTTCCTGAATTGGACCCGCAGGAGCGGGCCGCGTTACTGCGCAAAAACTTCGAGTCAATGGGCATCAGTGTGCTGGAAGTGGGTATTTCCTGGTGGTGGCCAAAATGGCGAGTCTATCGACTGTTCGAGCTTGAAGGGGAGGAAAACCTGAAAGCGGTCGAAGGCCAGGGGGCGTTAATGCTGTGCTTGCATTTTTCCACCCTGGAAATTGGTGCCGGTTATCTGGGGCATATCGCGGATATCGATTGTATGTATCGCCGGCACAAAAACCCGCTATTTGACTGGGTACAGCAACGTGGGCGCCAGCGGCATAGCCTGGATGGTGAAACCATAGAAAGGGAAGATGTGCGTACCATGATTAGATCCCTGCGAAAGAAGCACCGAATATGGTACGCACCGGATCAGGATTATGGGCGTAAGCAAAGTCTGTTTGTGCCGTTTTTCGGTGTCACAGCGGCAACCGTGACCGCCACTTCTCGCTTTGCTCGTCTTGGCAATGCGCGGGTACTGCCTTGCATACAAACGCGGTTACCTGATGGTCGTGGTTACCGGTTAAGTATTTTACCACCGCTGGATGATTTCCCAGGCGACGATGAATTTGCCGATGCGAAGCGGGTTAATGAGCTGATCGAGCAGGAAATTCGCAAACAGCCCGAACAGTATATGTGGCTGCATCGCCGATTTAAAACGCGGCCCGAGGGCGAGCCGCGACTGTATTGAGCGTGAGGGTTATTCGGGAGCCATCAGTATTTTCACCTGACCCGATTCGTCTTGGAGTTTCAGAGTCTGGCCGTCGTAACTGAAAGAGGTCAGTTGTTCGAGGGCTTTTAGAAATTGTTGTTCCTGAGTCATCAGGTCATCGGGGCATGCCATCATGGTTGCGCCTATCGGACCGGTGCTGAATTTGCCGTTGTCGACGCGGTAAGCGCCGAAGAAACCGTTACAGCCAGCGTTGCCAGAAAGCCGACCGCTGTGTTCATCTTCGGCCATGATCTGAAGTCGAGTGCGTTCTCCCAGTTCGACTAATGAGCCTTGCAGGTAGAACTGTTGAAGGCTCCATTGACCTTCGATGTGAGACTCTGTAGCTGGCTGGGTGTTCAGTGCGTTACAGCCAGTGAGACTGAGCAGTGCAAGCAGGGAAAGTGCTAACGATGATTTCATTATGGATAAGCTCCAGCGGGTGATGCTGATAAGACTCTGTCACCTCCAGAGGGTTCCTCGGGAGGTGACTATTTATTGATGGGGGGGAGCCGTGGGGATCAGCCTAACTGGCAAAAATGATGCGCACCGAGTCGAGTTGGAGTTGTGACTGCCTCAGTTTGGCTTCGCCTTCTCTAGCCAGGGCCGTCAGGTGGCTTAGCTCGGAGTCCCGAATGTTGGGGTTTACCGCTTTCAGGGCAATCAGCCTTTGCAGTTCGTCGGCAATTTCCTGGCGGAATTGCTCACAAGCCTGATCGATGATGCCATCCACCTGTGTTCTGGCGGCGTTATCGGCACCTTTGAGTGCGACTTGTAAAGGCTCACGTTGGGCATTGATCAGCTGTCGGGCGGTGGCTTTCTTCAGCGGTTGTAACTGGGTGTCGAGGGTATCGAAGGCGACTTTGGTGGCCAGATCATTGCCTTTGGGGTCTATCAGTGTGCGAACGGCCGTGGGGGGCAAATAGCGCTTTAACTGGTTGCGTTCCCCGCCGGGGCTGGCAATTACATAGACGGCTTCGACTAACATGGTGCCGGCTTTGATGCCCCGGTTATTGATAAGGCCTACTGCTGTGTTGCCAAGCTCGCTTGCCAGAATCATTTCCATGCCTTCAAGCACCATCGGGTGCTCCCAGCTGAGAAACTGCATATCCTCTCGGGATAACGCCAGCTCTCGGTTCCAGGTCATGGTGGCACCGTCACGGGGCAGACCCGGGAAGTCGTGCAACAGGGATTGGTCGGAAGGGCGAACGATAACGGCTTGAGGAGAATGCTCCTCGCTCTCCAGTCCATAGCAATCAAGCATCAGGTTAAGGTAGCGTTTTAGCGCTTCAACTTCCGCCGCCGATTCAATACTTTCGATCAAGGGTTGGGTAGGTTCAAGCCCGCGAGAATTCAGTTCCAGCAAGCGATCGCGGCCCTGTTGCATCTCCTGTTGCAGGGCCTCTCGCTGGCATTTGCTTTGCTCTACAAGACTGTCCAGCTCGGTGCTGTCGGGCGAGGTGCCACAAATCAGCAGGGCGTGCAGTTGATCGGCATAACGGCTGAATAGGGTGCTACCGGTTGGGCAGGTATCAACAAAGGCGTTGAGCCCCTCATGGTACCAACGGTAGAGACTGTGCTGGGCCGAGTTGGTAAAGACGGGCACGTGCAAGCGAATGGTTTCACTCTGGCCTATGCGATCCAGTCGGCCGATGCGTTGTTCCAACAGATCCGGGTTGTCGGGAAGATCGAACAACACCAGATGGTGAGCAAACTGGAAGTTACGACCTTCGCTGCCGATTTCCGAACAGATCAGAACCTGAGCGCCATAATCTTCTTCGGCGAAATAGGCGGCGGCCCGGTCTCGCTCCATTATGCTCATGCCATCATGAAACACGGCCGAGGGAATACCAGAGCGCACACGCAATGCTTCATCGAGTTCGAGCGCGGTTTCGGCTTGCGAGCAGATCACCAGCACTTTTTTCTTCAAGTGCTTGAGCAGTACCATCAACCAGTCGACCCTGGGATCAAAGCGCCACCAGGCGTCGCTGTCCTGTTCGCTGAATGCTTGCTGATAAGCCCGTTCCGGATAAAGGTGTTCGGCCAGCTGGGAACGTTGCTGTTGGGCAATGCTGTAAAGTTCAGGTAATTCCAGAGGATAGTCCTGGACAACGCGTCCAGGGAAGCCCTGGATCGCCGCGCGGGTATTGCGAAAGAGTACGCGGCTGGTGCCATGACGATCCAGCAATTGGCGAATGAGATGATCACGTGCTTGCTGTCGGGGGCTGCAGGGTTCAGCACCGCTGGCTTTTTCGATGCGCGGCTGATTATCGGCATCGTTCAGCAGTTGGCTGAGTGCTTCCTGCGTTCGGGGTGACAGGGGGGCATCACCCAGCAATTCCTGCACGGCTTCGGCAACAGGCTGATACTGGGCTTCTTCTTCCAGAAATTGAGCAAGGCTTGGGTATCGGTCGGCGTCCAGTAAGCGCAGACGAGCAAAATGACTTTCTTTGCCTAACTGTTCCGGAGTGGCGGTTAGCAGTAATACTGAGGGCGTGCCAGATGCGAGCTGTTCAACCAGTTGATATTCATCGCTTGGGGCAGCTTCCTGCCATTGCAAATGGTGCGCTTCATCAACTACCAGCATATCCCAGCCGGCATCGACTAGCTGTTGTTGCAGAGGACCGGGCTGGGCGGCTAACTGAATGGAACAGAGGACCAATTGCTCGCTTTCGAAGGGATTTTCTTCGCTCAGTTCTTCGCAGCGAGCGCGGTCAAACAGGCTGAAATGAAGGTTAAAGCGGCGCAACATTTCGACCAGCCATTGATGCTGGAGGGTTTCGGGCACCAGAATCAGTACTCGCTTCGCTTCACCGGTCAACAGTTGATGGTAAAGAATCATGCCGGCTTCGATGGTTTTTCCGAGGCCAACTTCGTCGGCCAGCAACACCCGAGGGGCATGCCGGGTAGCGACTTCCCGGGCGATATGCAACTGATGCGGAATCAGTGTGGTACGAGCCCCACATAAACCCAGCAGCGGGGACCTTAGCGTGCGGTTGTAATGATTCAGGGTGCGAAATCGCAGAGCAAACTGATTGAGCTGGTCGACTTGGCCAGCCAGCAAACGTTCTCGGGGTTTATTGAACTGAATAAAGTTGTCGAGGCAGGATTCGGGCAGTTCGCGCGTCTGGCCCTCATCATCCAGTCCGGTATAGGTTACCAGACCGTCCTTGTGAATGACTTCGGCAATCTGCAAGAACCAGCCTTCATGACTTTTGATCTTGTCGCCTTCCGAGAACTCGATGCGATGAAGCGGGTGATTGTGTCGTGCGTAGGTGCGTGTTTCCCCGCAAGAAGGATACAACACTGTGATCAGTCGGTGATCCAGGGTGAGTATGGTGCCCAGCCCAAGGTCATTTTCCGCCTCGCTGATCCACCTTTGCCCGGGAACGAAATCGATCATTTGGCCAACACCCTCCGTAAAAAAAGGCGCTATGGTAATGGAAAGAAAAGGAATAACAAGGGAAATTGTAGCTAAAACTGGAAGGGAGAGGGGGGCAGCACCACCCCTGGGGGAAGGGGGGATCGGAGTGGTGCTGCAAAAGGGTACTAATGGTGCTGTTTTTACTCGGCTTCAGGCTCTTTGCCGATTTCCAGAATCAGCTCGGGGCGCCCCTTTAGGGCCTTGGCAAGAGTCTCTTTGTTGCGGGCGATCAACAGGCCAATTTCCTCGGCCAGGGACTCGTCGATCTGATCAAACTGAGTTTCCAGCAACGAAGTCAGATTCGCGGCCAGTTCCAGCATTTTGTCGTGTTCTTCTGCGGATTTTTTATCGGCGAACATACTTCCGTCCCTATCACATTGCCACATTGGGATAACTGCCATCGTATACCTCGTTTAGCCGTCACAGTTGGGTTATCATTTTTGAGTACTGTATAAAAATACAGTTACCCTGTCCAGTGTTAATATTGAATGCTGAGGTTATCTGCAAAATGATGGTATGTGCTTGGGTTTAATGGAGATGGTTATGAGTGACCAAAAAGAGATACTGGATCTGTTGCAAGACCATAATCCAGCTAGCATGGATGACCCGAAGGGCTTGCAACCCAATCTCCACATGACCCGAATTCCTCTACAAAATGGTGAGCTACACTGGTATCCGTCATTTTTTGAGGGTGACACTGCTGATCGGTTGATGCAGAAATTCAGCAACGGCACTGACTGGAAGCACGATGAGCTGATCATGGGCGGACGGCGAGTGCCTATCCCTCGTTTGCAGGCCTGGTACGGGGAGCAAGGCTATCGTTACTCCGGCTTATGGCTGGAGCCACAACCCTGGTTGTCGGTGCACCTTGAATTGCTGGATGTACTGCAAGCGGTTTTAAAAGAGCGATTTAATTCCGTTTTGATGAATCTCTATCGTGACGGCAACGACAGCGTTGGCTGGCACGCCGATGATGAGCCGGAATTAGGCCGTAACCCCTGCATTGCTTCACTGAGTTTGGGAGCAACGCGCCGTTTTCACCTGCGTCATACCAAGGATAGCCAGCAAAGGCTGTCGTTGGACCTGAGCCATGGTTCCCTGTTAGTGATGTCGGGTGAGACGCAACACCACTGGCGCCACCAGATTGCAAAAACTCGCCGTGATGTGGGGCCTCGAATCAATCTGACGTTTCGCTATGTTTATCCGGGCAAGCATCTGTAGGGAAGAAAGCGCACCTACCACTGCCCAGCAGGCTTTTGCGGGTGGCCTATACTGAACTTGGGCTCAATGCGTGGAAATTGATCAGCGTCAAAACTGTGGCCCAAATCAGGTGATAGCCTGTTCACTAACAGAGATTACAGGGAGTGACACTTATGTTTTTAGATGAGGTAGTGCTTGCCGGTCTGTTGACCGTGGGTCTGATGCTCAGTTTTTTTGTTGGGCTATATTATTTCCTGCGCAAGGATATGGACAAGCACCCGTAAAACCGTCACTGGTCTGACCGAATAAGGCGGAATTGGAAATCCTATGGGTTGTCAGGTTCTCATAGGGTTTCTGGTTCCGCCTTACTTTTTTTTGAGCAATCATTTCGCAATTACTCAATTTGCTGAATGATGACTCTTCATTCAGGCGCAGAGATATCTCCCTTTCTCTGCCACTCGTTGTCCCCGCTCTTCTTTCCCGCATCATTTACCTAAGGCACCTCTGATTTATTCCGCTTGAGCAGTAGCTGCATCTTGTTGCCATCCTATTCATCAAATCAATAGTTGTTGTTTTGATCGCGTGCGTGGCAAACCATATCCATCATATTCAGTCACTATGTGGAATGTTTTATGAGCAAGCGAGTAATGATTACGGGTGCAGGCAGCGGACTAGGCCGAGAGTTGGCTGAGTGTTATGCCCGCAAGGGATATCGGTTGGCATTGACCGATGTTAACGATCAGGGCTGCCAGCAAACGGCAGAGAATGTTGAAAGCCTGGGCGGTACCGCCGCTGTTTTTCACTGCGATGTCCGTCGTATCGATCAACTTCAAGATGTCGCCAGGGTTATTGATGAGCAGTGGGGCGGACTGGATCTGTTGATTAACAACGCAGGTGTCGCCGGTGGCGGCGCGTTTTCGGATCTGGACGATGAAGACTGGGAATGGATGTTGGCCATCAATCTCAAGGGTGTGATTAACGGTTGTCGTATTTTCCTGCCGATGTTGCAACGCAGTGAGGGTCAAATCTGTAATATCGCTTCCATGGCTGGACTGCTCAGTGCTCCGGGTATGAGTCATTATAATGTTGCCAAAGCCGGTGTGGTGGCCTTGTCTGAGAGTATCCAAGCGGAGTTGGCCTCACAGAATGTGGGTGTGAGTGTGGTTTGCCCCTCTTTCTTTCAAACCAACTTGCTCGACTCATACCGCGGCAGTTCAGACGCACTGAAAGATAACGTAGCCAAACTGTTGGCTGGTTCGGCGATCACAGCAACAGAGGTCGCTCAGCGTATCGTGGAAGGTGTTGATGGTGGGCAGTTTATGATACTGCCCCACGATGAAGGCGCCTTGGCCTGGGAGCTGAAGCGCAAGGATCCCGAAGCCCACCGCCAGATGATGGAGCAGTTGTCGGTGAAGATGGTCGAGAAGGGGATGTAACCTTTCACGACTAATGGGGGTGAAGCGGGTAGCCGATATCGTTTATTATTCGGTTACCTGACCTCGACAAAGTGATTACCTCCTTATGAGCATGCTTGAACAAATTCGTCATCAATTGCAATCATCCCTCGAACCCAGTCATTTGGAAGTTGTTAACGAAAGCTATAAACATCGAGTAGAACCTGGGTCAGAAAGTCATTTCAAGGCGGTAGTTGTCACCGACGCCTTTGAAGGGTTGCGTACCATCAAGCGCCACCAGCAAATCTATGCCCTGTTGCAGCAGGAAATGACCCTTATCCACGCGTTGGCATTGCACACCTATACCCCCTCAGAATGGGCTCAACGGGAAGCGGCACCGCAAACACCTAACTGTATGGGTGGAGAATAATGTCTATGCAGTTCAGTTATTTTTTTGATCCCATGTGCTCCTGGTGCTGGGGCTTTGCCCCGATATTTCGCCAGTTTCATGAACAATACGCTGACCAATACCCGGTTCGTATGGTGGTGGGTGGTTTGCGCAGTGAGAGCGAGCCGATGAGTGCTGAGCAGCGCAACTATATTCGAGGTCACTGGCAGCGAGTGAATGAAGCCAGTGGACAACCTTTTGACTTTGAGAACGGCCTGCCATCGGGGTTTGTCTATGATACCGAACCCGCTTGCCGTGCGGCGGTAGTAATGCGCAGTCTCGCCCCGGGCCAATTACTGGCTTTTGTGGAGTCGATTCAGAAGGCGTTTTATCAGCAGGCGCGGGATATCTCTGATTCAGCGGTGCTGGGGGAGTTGGCCCGGGCGGCAGGTGTCGATGAGCAAACATTCCTGGGCTTACTAGACAGCGATGCGCTGCGCGCGGAAACGCGAAAGGATTTTGAGCTGTCCGCGAGCCTTGGCGTGCAAGGGTTTCCTACCCTGGCGTTACAGCTAGACCAGCAATGGGTGGCCATCAGTCAGGGGTTTCTTCCCTGGGATGCGCTTTGTGCGCGGGTTGATGCTGCTCTGGCCCAAGCGCAGTAGGTTCAGCACGGGTTTTCATGCGCAGAAGATAAATGCTGACGCCACTGGCAGTCACCAGCAGCATCAGACGCAAGGGCCAGCTATTCAGAAAACTGACACTGAGTAGGATTGTTCCCCATAACAGACAGAGTGTATAGAAGCGGGCTTTGGCCGGAATTCCCTCTCCATCGAGGTAATAGCTGATGTAGTTACCCAGTTTGGGGTGCTCCAGCAGCCATAGATAAAAACGTTCAGAGCTACGTAAAAAGCAGGCCGCAGCCAGCAATAGAAATGGCGTGGTTGGCAGCACAGGTAGGAAAATGCCAGCAACGCCCAACACGACTGCCAGCCAGCCGCAGACAAAAAGCGTCGCGCGCAGCAGCGGGTTTTTTACAATTGATTGGGAAGCTGGACTCATGGCTCGGTACTATAACCAAATAGGTCCGTTGAATACATGATTGGAGGCTTACAATGACAGGAGATAACTGGTGAATAGTGAAGTAACACAGTACCCGATTGTAATTGAACAGCAGGTGGTATGGGGGGATATGGATGCTTTTCAGCACGTCAACAACAGCGTCTATTTTCGTTACTTTGAAGATGCGCGAATGGCATACTTCGAGCGCGCACAGGTGATGCAGTGGATGAAGGAACACAGCAAGGGCCCTATCCTGGGCTCCACGCAATGCCGTTTTCGCGCACCCCTGACCTATCCTGACCGCATCACGATTGGGGCGCGTATCGAGTCTATGGGGCAGGATCGTTTTGTTATGAAGTACCGGGTGTGGAGTGAAAAGCTCGATTGTCTGGCGGCAGAAGGTGAGGGTGTGATTGTCTATTTTGATTACGAGGTCGGTGCAAAATGCACGATTCCTGATTCGATTCGAGCGATGATTGTCGACGTTGAGCAAAGCGTTGGCCACAGTATTGACCAGGAATAAGGAGCCGCGGCTAATGGATATTCGAACTTGCTATTTAGTAGCCTCCAGTGACGATGCGGATGAGATCATGGCTAATCCGCGTCAGCCGGAGCGCTGGCCTGGCTTTGCCTGCCTGAATCTGGATCTGGAGAAGCTGGTTGACCTGTTGGCGTTGTGTGAAAAGCTGTCACTCGACGAAGCGTTGATCAGTTCCTTTGAGGTGGTCAATAATGCCGGTGAGTACGGCCCCTGGTTAATTCGTTTGCCGACCAGACTGTGTACCATTCTTCGTCACCTTGAAGAGGCTGACCAGCAATCGACCGCAGAACAATGGGCTCAAACCGAAGCGTTCGCACATTCAACCTGGGGCGCTGGCGACCTGCAAAAGGCTTTGCAGCATCTGGGTGCGTTGGCTCGACTGGCAAGCGAGGCTGAGCTCGAGCTGTTATTGCATCAGGGTGTTGAGGGGGAGGCGGTGGCTATCCAGTGATGGGCAGGGCTATACTTTTATCACTTCTGCAATGGCTCAGGGAAGAGAGGCGTTATCTATGTCGCTAAGGGAAGTATTTCCACGTTTTGGCTTCGGTTATATGCTGTTTGGCATGGTGTTGATTATGGTGGTGTCAGCGACGGATCACGAAACCGTTAGTCCAATGCTGGTGCGCCTGTCTGTCAGTCTCCTGTTGATCGCTTCTGTCTATCTATTGAGTCATAACCGTGCCATGTTTTTACGGGTCGGTATCGTACTGGGCCTGCCGACCCTGCTCTCGACCTGGCTGGTAATGGTGCGTCCCTCTTCGCTTTTTCTCTTTATTGATTACCTGACCAGTGCGATTTTTTTCCTGTACGTGGTGTATGCGGTGATTCGAATCATTTTCTCCTCGACAGAGATCACCCGGGATACCCTGATGGGATCGGTGTGTATTTATCTGCTGTTGGGGTTTGTCTGGGCATTTGTGTTTGGGGCGTTGGAAACGATCGCCCCTCAATCGTTTAAGGGGCTGGATGCCGCTGAAATTGGCTCCATGGTGTATTTCAGCTTTGTCACCCTGTCCACTCTGGGCTATGGCGATATCACCCCGATAACCCGCCCCGCTGAATTGTTAGCCGTTTTAGAGGCCATTATTGGGCAGTTTTACCTGGCGATTTTGGTGGCCAGGCTAATGGGGATGTACAAGCCCAAATCGAAGGTGTTTAAAAAGCTGTAGTCAGCTTATCGTTTGCGAACCACGTTTAAGCCATCGCGGACACTCAGAAAGCAGTTTTCCAACAGATCGCTATCGTGAATAAATTGATTCATCTCGTCGATGGCGCGATCTTTCTCATCCTGGGGATCCAATACCTGCCCTTGCCACAGGGCATTATCAATAATGATCAGGCCGCCGCTGTTGACCAGAGGAAGGGTGGCCTTCAGGTAGTTGAAGTAATTACGCTTGTCGGCGTCGATAAACACCAGATCAAAAGAGGGCTGCAGGCTTTCGATGGTATCGAGCGCTTTGCCGAAACGTACTTCAATCTTCTTGCCGTGAGGGCTGCGATCAAAAAAGGATTGGGCAAACTTGATCGCCCTGGGGTTGCTTTCACAGCAGATAATTCTGCCGCCGTCTGGCAAGGCTTCGGCCATTGATAGGGCTGAATACCCGGTAAACATACCGATCTCAAGAATGTTGCGAGCACCACTAATGCGGGTCAGCATATTGAGGGTGCGCCCTACCAGTTTGCCTGATAGCTTGATTGGGTAAGCCATCTCCTGGTTGGTGGCATCAATCAGCTCTTGCAACAGAGCGGGGTCGTCGCTGGTCATGGCGCTGCAATAGCGTTCGATGTCCGGGTGTACTAGATGATCTGGCATATAAGGGATCCGCTGCACCTGTTGTTAAGTAGCAGGTGCTGCACAGAAAGAAAGATAAGCTCGGCGTAATAAAAAAAGTGCTAGTTGGCTATTATGCCCAACCGGAGCTGCGATTTCTTCGGCCTCGCATCAGAGGCGCAATCAAACCGATCAGGATACCGCCAACAATGGTTAATGCCCCGTAGAGATACCACTGCTTGTCGGAGTCGTCGTTAAGTTGGGAGTTCTCGAGTTCCAGCGCGTCGATTCGATTTTTCAGGATAACGTTGCGCTCTACCAGTTCTTTATTTCGCCCCACCAGATTAATAGCCTCGGAGGAGATGCGCTTGATCTCCTTCAGCTCGGCATCCAGCTCTATATTTTTCTGGCTGCTTTGCTTGCTATCGCGGCTGAGTTTGGCACTGGTTTTCTCCAGTTCGCTGAGCCTCTGTTTTAGTCTGCTGTTTTCTTGTGTCAGCTTCTCTACACGCTGTTGCGCTCGGGCAAATTGCTCTCGTGCACCAGGTTCCGTTAACAGGTATTGGGTGCGGATAAAGCCCTCAACGCCATCGGTTGTACGCACCATGCTGAACTCTTCATCCTCTTCCTTGAGAAATTCAACCCGAGTGCCACTTTTCAGGCCTTTATGAATGATCTTGTTGGCGTTGCTGGGGCCGCTGCGCAGGGGGACATACAGGATGTCGGAGATATAACGCGCCTCGGCGTTGACGACAGGGGCGTAGCTGGCAGCGAGCGCCACAGCACTGAGGATAACGGCGTGGAGAGGTAAGCGGCTCATAGTCTCTAGCAATCTATAGATGAGAAAGGTTGATCCTATCGCAGGGAGTTAATGGCCACTAACGAACAGATCACAAAATCCTTTTACACGGGTCCGGTTCTAGGGTAATACTTTCTTGAAGGGTTTAACGGTCACCTGTTGGTAGACTCCTGCTTCGAGGTAGGGGTCTGCGTCGGCCCAGCTCTGGGCATCCGTCAAGGAGGCAAACTCCGCTACGATCAAGCTGCCGGTGAATCCAGCTTCGCCCGGGTCTTCGCTGTCGATTGCCGGATGGGGGCCAGCTATTAATAGTCGGCCTTCGGCTTTCAGGTTTTCAAGGCGGGCAATATGTGCGGGACGGGCACTGAGCCTTTTGCTAAGGCTGTTGTCGATATCCTGGCAAATAATCGCGTAGAACATAGTAGTTATCCTTGTTGGGTGCCGTTATCGGCATTGGCCGGCTCTTCAATATGGCGTGAAAGATAGACGCCCTGCGCAATAATAAATACCAGCGTTAATCCCAGCATGCCAAAGAGTTTGAAATTGACCCAGGCTTCTTCGGACATGGTATAGGCCACGTAAAGATTGATTGCACCGGCGAACAGGAAAAAGGTGACCCAGCCATAATTCAGTCGCTTCCAGATCTCGTGAGCCATGGTGATCTTGGTATCCATCATGCGCTGAATCAGATTTTTTTTGCCGATAAACTGACTGCCAAGAAAGGCTGCTGCAAATAACCAGTTAACGATGGTGGGCTTCCACTGAATAAAACTTTTATCCCCGAACAGAACCGTAGCACCGCCCAGCACAACCACCAGGGCGAGGGTGACCAGATGCATCTTTTCGATTTTTCCAGTGGCCCAACGGGTGTAGAGGATTTGCACGATAGTCGCCGGGATCAGCACGGCGGTGGCGATAATGATGGGCTGAGTCTGATTCATCAGCTCGATGAAATCGGGTGAGAATATTCCGCTACAGAGCGCAATAAATTCGGCGCTGAATTTGTAAACGACAAAAAAGATAACGATAGGAAGAAAGTCGACCAGCAGCTTCATGTCAGGTGAAACCCAAGAGTTTAAGAGGATGGTAGCGACAGGGTGCGGTTGGCTGCCCTCGCCAGCGGCTGGCCATGATACCATGCAATCTTCATAACGAGTAATGCTGAGGCTTGCCTTGAATCGATACAGCGTAGTGGATCTGCACTGCCATACCAATCACTCCGATGGCCTGCTAGGGCCTCTCGATCTCCTGGCCCGGGCAGAAGAGCAGGGGGTGGAACTGCTGGCAATCACCGACCATGATGAGGTTTCCGGCTTGCTCGAGGCCATGTCTGCCAGTGCTAACAGCAGCGTGAAACTGGTCAGTGGTATCGAGCTTTCCAGTGTCTGGAATGGTGTCGGCGTGCACGTGGTAGGGTTGAATTTCGATCTTGAATCCCCCCAATTGGCTGAGGTGCTTGAGGCTCAGCGGCAGGCCCGTGATTCTCGTTCGATCAAAATCGCCGAGCGCTTGCAACGTCTGTGTGAGGCGGATGTCTTGCAGGGCGCGCGAGCTATTGCGCTGAACCGGCGAGGCCTGGATCCTTCCAGTGACCATCCGGTGCAGTTGGGTCGCCCTCATTTTGCCGATTTTCTGGTGGAGTCCGGTATTGTAGATAGCCGGGAAATGGCGTTTCGAAAGTACCTTGGAGCCGGTAAACCGGGTGATGTGAAATCCCATTGGCCAGAACTTGAAACCGTCGTTGGCTGGATAACCTCCATGGGCGGGACCGCTGTGCTGGCCCATCCGCACCACTATAAAATGACCAATACCCGGCTTCGTAAACTGCTCGGATCATTTAAGGCCAGCGGCGGAGAGGCAATGGAAGTGGTTACCGGTGGATTACCGCGACAGAAAATCGACTGGTTCGCTTCGCTCTGTGAGGCGTTTGATCTGCGTGCTTCTGTGGGAAGCGACTTCCATGCGCCGGTTGGTCCCTGGTGTGAACTGGGTAATTTACAGACCTTGCCTGGTGGCTGCGACCCTGTTTGGGCTTCCTGGTAACCGGTTCGGGATTGCCGGGAAGTAGCCTGATTGATGAATTGGCTTCGCTAGCAGTGACCTATCCAGGCATAAGCGGTTAATTAAGTCGGCTTTGGTCTGATGACTTATTCACATTCCCTCTAGCGCTAATCCCGGGTTTAGCAGGTATAATTTGGCGTTTAAGGTTTAATAAGTCACAGGGAATGCCGTGAGCCAGTTTTTTCAGATTCACCCCGATAATCCCCAGGCTCGTCTGATCAGTCAGGCGGCGGAGATTATTCGCAAGGGCGGAGTGGTCGCCTACCCAACGGATTCTGCCTATGCGATAGGCTGCCATTTGGGGGACAAGAAGGCGGTTGACCGCATTCGGCGTATCAGGCAGTTGGATGATAAGCACAACTTTACTCTGATGTGTCGGGATCTGTCGGAACTGGCCACTTACGCGAAAGTTGCCAATACCGAGTATCGTTTGCTGAAGGCCAATACTCCAGGGGCCTACACCTTTATCTTAAAGGCGACCAATGAGGTACCCCGGCGATTGTTGCATCCCAAGCGGCGTACTATAGGGTTGCGGGTACCGAACAATGCCACCACCCTGGCGTTGCTCGAAGCCTTGGGTGAACCTATGATCAGCAGCTCGTTGATTTTGCCTGATGAAGAGCTGCCATTGACGGACCCCTACGAAATACGAGATCTGCTGGAGCATCAGCTGGATCTGGTGATTGATGGTGGCTATTGCGGAATGGAAGCCACGACCGTGGTTAACTTAACGGAAGAATTGCCCCAGGTAACGCGAGTAGGGTTGGGAGATCCGGCTCCGTTCCAAACTGACCAATAATTGCGGGCAGAAATGTAAGAGCTGTGCGGGATCAGGAAATATGACGGTAGGTATTAATGAGTGATCAACAAGCGACGGTGGATTCCAGCGTACCCCCGGTCGATCCTGATGGCGTAGCAAGCGCCGAAGAGCAGGCTAAGTCTGAGGGTTCGGAAGGCCGTTTTCGTCGACAGGCCCAGCAGGGAGAGATGCCCTTTGCGGTCGTCCAGGGCAAAGAGATGACGGCTTTGCCACAGGATCTTTATATACCCCCGGATGCCCTAGAGGTATTTCTTGAAGCTTTCGAGGGGCCGCTTGATCTGCTGCTGTACCTGATTAAACGTCAGAATGTGGATGTGCTGGAAATCTGCGTCGCGGAAATTACCCGTCAATATATGGAATATGTCGAGTTGATGGAGGCGGCCCAGTTTGAGCTGGCGGCGGAGTATCTGGTGATGGCGGCGATGCTCGCCGAGATCAAATCGCGTATGTTGCTGCCGCGCTCTGAAGAAGCCGGCGAGGAGGAGGAAGATCCTCGTGCCGAACTGATTCGTCGTTTGCAAGAGTACGAGCGTTTTAAGAAGGCGGCAGAAGACCTCAACGAATTGCCAAGGCTGGGGCGTGATTACTCCACCGCTACCGTTCAGCCACCGGCCAGTAGTGGCGAGAAACAGCATCCGGACGTGGAACTGCAGGATCTGTTGCTGGCGCTTTCCGATGTTTTGCGCCGTGCCGATATGTTTGAAAGCCACCAGATTGAGCGCGAAGTTTTATCTACCCGGGAGCGCATGTCCCAGGTGCTGGATAAGCTGTCCGTCGGTGGGTTTATGCCATTTGTTGCACTGTTTACGGTCGAAGAGGGGCGTTTGGGGGTTGTGGTAACCTTTATGGCGGTTATGGAGTTGATCAAAGAGTCTCTGGTTGAGTTGGTACAAAATGAGCCTTTTGGCCCGATACATGTTAAGGCGCGTGCGGAATGAGTGATGTTGATAAGAGTGAAGGCTCGGTAGATTTGGTCGAGGGTTCTTCAAAAAAAGCGGAGGTTTCTATTGAGCAAGCTGATGGCTCAGTTGAACAAGTTGAAGAGTCTTTAGATGTAGCTGAGGGCTCTTTAGATGCAGCTGAGGGCTCTTTAGATGCGGCTGAGGGCTCCCAAGATATAGAGGCGGGCTCGTTAAGTGTTGCAGAGGATACAGACGAGAATTCTGAGGAATCTATAGATAAATCTGGAGATCCTGCCCCTTCTGATGAAGGCGTTACATCTGATGCAGAAGTTAGTGAGAATGTAGCCAGTGAAGCGCGCAACTATGATTTGAAGCTGGTGCTCGAAGGCGCTTTGTTTGCGGCAGGTAAACCTCTGACTGTTGAAAAAATGGCGCAGCTGTTTGATGAAGAGGAGCGTCCTGCCAATGAAGATATTCGTACGGCGTTGCAAGAAATTGAAGCCGATTGCGAGGGGCGTTCCTACGAGTTGAAGCTGGTTGCCAGTGGTTATCGCCTTCAGGTGCGCCAGCTTTTGGCGCCCTGGGTCAATCGGCTTTGGGAAGAAAAGCCCCAGCGTTATTCGAGGGCGTTACTGGAAACCCTTGCTCTGATTGCTTACCGCCAGCCCATTACTCGCGGTGAAATCGAGGAGATTCGTGGGGTCAGTGTCAGTAGTAATATTGTCAGAACCTTGCAGGAGCGCGATTGGGTCAGGGTGGTTGGGCATCGTGATGTTCCCGGTCGACCCTCTATGTATGCAACGACTCGCACCTTTCTTGACTCCTTCAACTTGAGGAACCTGGATGAGTTGCCAGTACTTTCCGAGATCCGCGATCTGGAGAAAATGAGCGAGGAGCTGGAACTGCAGGCATTAACGGTAGCTGGTGAAGCTTCGCAGGGTGAGCAAGATACGGACCCGCAGGAAGTTGAACCGCAAGAGGTCGATAGTGACGATGGAGAGCCTGTTGTACATGAAGAGGCTTCATCCAGTGAAGTGGCTTCTATGTTTGAGGGCGGTCCCCAGGAAGAGTTGGAAGAAGATGAAGCCTTGTTCCGTGAGCTCGATGAAATGGAAAAATCGTTGCCGACGAATTTTAGTGATTTATTAAAAACCGGAATTGATAGTGGTGAAATTGCCTCTGAAGAGGGAGATCCTGAAGCGGCGGCTGAAAGCGGTGAGCTTGCAGAAGGTGAACAATCCGATGATTTATTGCCTTCGGAGGTGAATGATACTGAGGCTGATCCGATGGAACCTGTTACCAAGTCCGAACAACCCACCGACTAATCCTATTGAGGATAAATAACATGAGTACAAGCAGAGTTGATGACAATACTGCTGGAGAGAAATTGCAAAAAGTGTTGGCCCGCGCGGGTGTAGGGTCGCGCCGTGAAATGGAGCGCTGGATTGACGAAGGTCGCGTTCAGGTCAACGGTGATCGGGCCAAATTGGGTTGTCGAGTCACTCCTCGTGACCAGATTCAAGTCGATGGTAAGCAACTAAAAACCGAAGAAGTAGAAGGCAGTCGGAGGGTTTTGCTCTATAACAAGCCGGAAGGTGAAGTCTGTACGCGTTCTGACCCTGAAGGGCGCCGTACCGTGTTTCACAGTTTGCCTCGACTCAAGGGCGAGCGTTGGATCTGTATTGGTCGTCTCGATATCAATACTGCGGGTTTGTTATTGTTTACCACCGATGGCGAGTTGGCTAACCGTTTGATGCACCCCTCTTTTTCGGTTGAGCGTGAATACGCTGTCAGGGTGATGGGGGAAGTGACACCGGAAATGACCAAGCAGATGTTTGAGGGGGTTGAGCTTGATGATGGTCCGGCCCGTTTCACGGATATCGTCGACTCCGGTGGAGAAGGGATTAATCATTGGTTCCATGTGGTGCTGATGGAAGGTCGCAACCGTGAAGTGCGCCGCTTGTGGGAGTCTCAGGGAGTAACCGTTAGTCGGCTGAAACGTGTGCGCTACGGAAATGTTTTTATTCCTAGCGAAGTGAAAGCGGGGCAGTGGTGTGAGCTGGAGCAAAAGGAGGTAGACAGTCTGGCCAAGTCAGTCGATCTGCCTTCGCGGAAAGTGAAAAAACTCAGTGCCGATCGTCACCAGCAGCAGCGTGCCAAGCGCAAAAATGCCGCGGTGTCGCGTACTCGCAAGCGCTAGGTTGATATCTTTTGAACTTAAGGCACCTCTGATTAATTCAGACGAACCCTGGCTTTCAGGCGAATCCAGAATCGCGGCACGTCTTTGCAGTAAGGTCTAGACCTTTCAAAAAGGCGTAACAAAGAGTCTGGGTTCGCCTGAAA
>NZ_JAKSDZ010000048.1 GCF_023509475.1 Aestuariirhabdus haliotis
AACACACCCTGAAAAGGTTTCTTGCAACAACATCAAACCACCGCTTCCGGGGCCCCTGCTGCTGTAAGGGAGGCGCATTATATATGCTCGGGCAGGCCCGTCAACACTCTTTTTTCAAGAATAACAAAAGACCCGCTGTAGCCCCGAGATTATCGGCACCGGACCCTAAATATTAGTCAGACTCGCCACTCTACACCTCTTTCTTTAAAGAACATTTTGCAATCAACACCAGTGCAACGACGAGTTTACTTATAAGCCACCCACAAAAAAGGGCGCAACCTGTGCGCCCTACCACTTCAAACTCATTCAAGCCTCAGGCTTAGATGATGAATCCCCCCAACGCATTACTGCCATTAACGGTCCCGACAGGGTGTAGACCACAAACACACCCCACAAAACCCGAGGTGGATCATAGGCCACAACAGCAAATACCAGCACTACCACCAAAATAAACACAAACGGAACCCGACCCTTTAAGTCCAGATCCTTGAAACTGTGAAAGCGAATATTGGTAACCATCA
This sequence comes from Aestuariirhabdus haliotis, assembly GCF_023509475.1. Taxonomy (NCBI): domain Bacteria; kingdom Pseudomonadati; phylum Pseudomonadota; class Gammaproteobacteria; order Oceanospirillales; family Aestuariirhabdaceae; genus Aestuariirhabdus; species Aestuariirhabdus haliotis. The sequence goes on from NZ_JAKSDZ010000048.1 coordinate 522, forward strand.
TCACACCCGCCGACGCGGTTACCACCATCGCCAGCAACGAAAGCCAGAGCGAGTGCTCACCACTAAAGGCACTGAACGACCAAACCATTCCAGCCACAACGGCCGCCGCCGCAGGACTGGGCAAACCGGTGAAGAAGCGTTTATCTGCCGTCTCTATTTGAGTATTAAAACGTGCAAGTCGAAGCGCTGCGCCCGCCGCATAAATAAAAGCAACAACCCAACCAAGCTTACCCAACCCCTCAAGAGCCCAACTATAAGCTACGACTGCCGGAGCAACCCCAAATGAAACCATATCAGACAAACTGTCATATTCAGCACCAAAAGCACTCTGCGTATTGGTCAAGCGGGCCACTCGCCCATCGAGCCCATCGAGAACCATCGCGACGAAAATGGCGATCGCGGCCGGCTCAAACGCCCCCTTGGTTGCTGCAATAACCGCATAGAAACCACAAAACAAGGCCGCCGTTGTGAACAGGTTAGGTAATAGATAAACACCGCGATGCTGAACACGTTGACCATTCTCGGCCACTTCCTCAACGTGCTCATCAACGGGCAACAGGCTCTCTACAGCATCACCACTACCCTCTGCAGCCGCTTCGTCCGCCCCCTTTAATGGGGTTACCTTCTCTTTATCGACCATGAAACCTTCACCACTATAAACGTTGCCGCATTATAAACAGCATCCAGACAAATGTCCCACGCTCACGCAGCCAACACAACGCTAACGCCTGACACTTTCAGCAATCGACCAAAGAGCCTTTACCGCCGGCTTCTGCAGTGATCGCCCCCGAACACACAAGCCAATCTCAAATGGCGGTAAGCGCGGTTCGATCTCCAATAACCGAACACGCTCGGCAACCGGGCTGTTTTCCAACACCAGCTCAGGTACCACTCCAACCCCACACCCAAGATTCACCATAGACACAATCGCTTCATTTCCTGCCACCGTAGCGTACACCTCCGGCAGAATGCCCTGCTCTAAAAACCAGGCATCAAGAGAACTTCGAGCCACACCGCTTTCCGCCTGAACCAGCGGCACCTCATACCAGGGCCGACCGGCATCCAGATCACTACTCACCACTCCCTCGACCACCGGCCCGATAAGTTGCAGCGGCGTATCGCTGATACGCTGAAAGCTGATATCTGCCTGCAACTCATCCGGGCGAGCAGCAATCACCAGATCAGCCTCGCCCCCCAGCAGCTTGGGCAAGGATAGCGCAGCATCACCTGTGGCCAGCTTAATCTCGACGCCAGGATGCTGACGTCGATACTCACTCAACAACTCAGGTAAAAAACGGTAGCTGGCTGTGACCGAGCAATAGAGGCTAACTTCCCCCTCCAGCGGACCACTCTCACGCACCCGCGCCTTGAGCTGCCACCACCGCTCTATTACCTCTCGCGCATAACGCTGATATTCCCTCCCAGCAGGCGTTAACGCCACCGAGCGATTGTCACGATAAAACAGCGACACTCCCACCTCATCTTCCAGCCTCTGAATGACTCGACTGAGTGTCGAGGGACTGATATGGCACAATTCGCTAGCACGGGAGAAATGCAACGATTCACTAAGCACCAGAAACTGCTCTAACGCCACTCGATTCATCTACCAAGACCCACCCGGTATTTCATATATTGCAACAAAGTATTCCATATAATTCATTTTACGCAACACAAATAATTGGGTAGGGTAGCTCCACCGCTGCGACCGCCTCCATATACATCGCAGCCCCGATTTCCAAACGCCGACCAGAGCGTCTTAACGATTAGGAGAAAAACCCATGAACTATTTCAATACCTTGCCTCTGCGCATCCAGCTGGAAGAGCTTGGCAAATGCCGCTTTATGCAACGCGAGGAATTCGACCAGGGCGTAACCAAAATCAAAGGCTGGAAACTGGTCGTAGTAGGCTGTGGCGCCCAGGGTCTCAACCAGGGTCTTAACTTGCGCGATAGCGGCCTCGATGTCTCCTACGCTCTGCGCGAGGCGGCCATTGCTGAGAAGCGCCAATCCTGGAAAAACGCCACCGAGAACGGTTTTACTGTTGGCACTTATGAGGACCTGATTCCGACCGCCGACCTGGTTTTAAACCTGACTCCGGACAAGCAACACACATCCGTTGTTAAGCAGGTGGTACCGTTGATGAAGCAGGGCGCCACCCTGGCCTATTCGCACGGCTTCAATATCGTCGAGGAAGGCACCCAAATTCGCGACGACATTACGGTTGTCATGGTTGCTCCCAAATGCCCAGGTACCGAAGTACGCGAAGAGTACAAGCGCGGATTCGGCGTTCCGACACTGATCGCCGTTCACCGTGAGAACGACCCGAATGGTGACGGCCTTGAGATCGCCAAAGCCTACGCTGCCGGTACTGGAGGTCATCGTGCCGGTGTTCTCGAATCTTCCTTTATTGCCGAAGTAAAATCCGACCTGGTTGGCGAGCAAACCATCCTGTGCGGTATGCTGCAAGCGGGCTCATTACTGTGCTTCGATCGCATGATTGAAAAAGGCATCGACGCGGGCTATGCGTCCAAGTTGATTCAATACGGCTGGGAAGTCATCACCGAAGGCCTGAAGCTGGGCGGCATTACCAACATGATGGATCGCCTGAGCAATCCAGCCAAAATTCGTGCTTACGAGCTGTCCGAAGAACTCAAAGACCTGATGCGTCCACTGTACAACAAGCATATGGATGACGTAGTCAGCGGCCACTTCTCCTCCACCATGATGGCCGACTGGGCCAACGACGACGCCGACCTACTCGGATGGCGCGCAGCAACTCAGGACACCCCATTCGAAAATACGCCCGCCGGTGATGTAGAGATCGACGAACAGGAGTACTACGACAACGGTATTCTGATGGTGGCTATGGTTAAGGCTGGTGTAGAACTGGCGTTCGAAGCCATGACCAGCTCGGGCATTATTGCCGAGTCAGCCTATTACGAATCACTCCACGAGCTACCCCTGATCGCTAACACGGTTGCTCGTAAGAAGCTGTATGAGATGAACGTGGTAATCTCCGACACCGCCGAATACGGCAACTACCTGTTTGCCCACGCCTGCGTGCCTCTGCTGAAAGATTTTATGCAAACCGTTGATACCGACGTTATCGGTGCCGGCATGAAAGTAGACAGCAACAGCGTTGATAACCGTCAGCTGGTCGATATCAATGAAGCGATTCGCAGCCACGGCGTTGAAGTCATCGGCAAGCAACTGCGCGCCTATATGACCGATATGAAGCGCATCGTTTAAGAGTATTGGAAGCACAAAAAAGCCCGGCAATGCCGGGCTTTTTTGTGCTTAACCAACAATCAGAAAAACAACCTACAAACTCAAGACTTTCTCACCTCGAGCAATACCGGAAACCCCCGTACGCACCACCTCAATAATAATGGCAGGGCCGATGGCCTGAATAAAGGCATCGAGTTTGTCGCTATCGCCGCTAAGTTGCAGGGTGTAAATAGAGCTTGTGACATCAACAATCTGGCCACGAAAGATATCCGTTGTGCGTTTTACTTCCGCACGCTGGGCACCACCTGCTTTGACCTTCAGCAACATCAGCTCACGCTCAACATGCGCCCCTTCGGTCAAATCCACCACCTTAACCACATCCACCAACTTATTGAGCTGCTTGGTGATCTGCTCAATTTTCTGATCTTCGCCAATGGTGGTCAGGGTCAGTCTCGACAACGTAGGGTCCTCGGTCGGCGCGACGTTGAGGCTTTCGATGTTGTAATTACGCTGAGCAAAGAGCCCCACAATGCGGGACAACGCGCCCGGTTCATTTTCCATCAATACCGAAATAATATGACGCATCAGGTTCGCTCCGTTTTACTCAACCACATATCACGCATGGACCCATCCTTTATCTGCATGGGGTACACGTGCTCGGAGGAATCCACCACGATATCCATAAAGACCAGACGATCCTTCATCGCAAACGCTGCCTCCATGGCCGGTTTTAGATCTGCCAGCTTTTCGACTCGCATACCAACGTGACCGTAGGATTCGACCAGCTTCTTAAAGTCCGGCAGAGAATCCATATAGGAGTGAGAATAACGCCCTTCGTACTGCATCTCCTGCCACTGGCGCACCATGCCCAACACCTGATTATTCAGGTTAATAATCTTCACCGGCAAGTCGTACTGCATACAGGTAGAGAGCTCTTGAATATTCATCTGGATACTGCCCTCACCCGTCACACAGGCCACCTGGGCATTGGGGTAGTGGAGCTTGACCCCATTAGCCGCCGGAAAACCAAAGCCCATGGTTCCAAGCCCGCCGGAGTTAATCCAGCGATTGGGCTTATCAAACTTGTAGTACTGCGCGGCAAACATCTGGTGCTGACCCACATCGGAGGTGATATAGGTATCCATATCCTTGGTGACCTCGTAAAGGGTCTCCACCGCTTTTTGCGGTTTGATAATTACACCGTCACCTTCTTCGTAGGGGAAGGTTCCCTTGCTGGAACGCCACTCATCCACCTGCTTCCACCAGCTGGTAAGGGCTTCCGTATCGGGGCTGCGTTTTTCCTCTGAGATCTGCTTCAGCATATCCTTGAGTACACTTTCAACCGGCCCCACAATGGGGATGTCAGCCATAACATTCTTGGAAATACTGGCAGGATCAACATCGATATGAATGATTTTGGCACCGGGGCAGAACTTACCAATGCCATTGGTTACCCGGTCATCGAAGCGTGCTCCGATCGCCAAAATAACATCGGCGTGATGCATCGCAAGGTTAGCCGTATAGCTACCATGCATTCCTAGCATACCCAGAAACTGATGATCGGACCCCGGGAACGCCCCCAACCCCATCAAGGTGTTGGTAATCGGGAAGTTGAGTAACCGCGTCAACTCCGTCAGCTCTTCAGACGCACCGCCAATAATCACACCACCGCCACTATAAATAACCGGACGCTTAGCCCCTAAGAGCAGATCCAGCGCCTTGCGAATCTGGCCACTGTGGCCGCGACTGGCAGGATTGTAGGAGCGCATCTTGACCTTTTTCGGGTACTGATACTCGAACTTCTCGCTCGGATTCGTAATGTCTTTGGGAATATCCACCACCACCGGGCCGGGTCGGCCTGTCTGGGCAATATGAAACGCCTTCTTGATGGTCTCTGGAATATCCTCGGCCCGCTTGACCAGAAAACTGTGTTTTACGATGGGGCGCGAAATCCCCACCATATCAGTTTCCTGGAACATATCTGTTCCAATAAAGTCGGATGGGACCTGCCCGGACAGAATCACCATTGGAATAGAATCCATATAGGCCGTCGCAATACCGGTAATGGTATTCGTCGCACCCGGGCCCGAGGTCACAAGCACTACCCCTGGCTTACCACTGGCACGAGCGTAGCCATCGGCCATGTGAGTGGCAGCCTGCTCGTGGCGAACCAAGATATGAGTAACGTCGTCTTGTCTGAAAATTGCATCATAAACATGCAACAGGGCACCACCGGGATACCCATAGATGTATTCAACCCCTTCATCCGCAAGGGAGCGCACTACCATTTCTGCGCCAGATAAATGCTCCACAATATTCCCCTAATTTAATACGGACCACTTTTTGGACGGACCACGGCCAAAGCGATCTTTTTATTCACTGCGAAAATGACTGTACGGCCTACTGAATCCGTAAGAACAGGACAGAGCACACCACCACACCGAACCCAGAACCACAAACAGCAACAGCGCCGATCATTAATACCAGCACCTGTTGCACCTTGTTGTCCTGAACCCGTAGCCAAACCAACTTGCCCCTAGGGGCTTTTAGCTACTTTAAAGCCAGATTGTTCTTGCGTTCCGCTTGTCTCGGACCGCCACAACCCAGCGCGTGGTAACGCGTCTCGGGAGAATCCATTGCCGAGGGTAACAGCGCTGGATCTGATAGGTCAGGATCTCACACCCGATACGCACATCAAATAGGTGTAAGTCTTTCTCGAACCGGCATTATTGTAAGTTCGTTGTTATAAGTCAACGACCAACCAAAAGTGGGATCAAATCACAATGCATGACAGGGGCAGGCGCTGCGTCTACACAGCAAATAGGCAAAGGTATATAGTATTGTGATTACAAGACTCCTGGACAGCGGAACCACTCTGATGAAAAAAGCCTGTTTCATAATCATTTCGGCCCTATTAACCTTTGCTTCAGCTCAGGCGGCCACTTACTACAAATGGGTGGATGAAAACGGCCAGACCCACTTCTCTGCCACGCCTCCCGGCAACAGCGCCACCAACGGTGTTGAAGAAATCAAAGGTCGCAGCTCATCTTCATCTGCCAGTAACAGCGCGCAAGCCAGCCAGCCTCAAGACCAAAGCAACCCAGAAGCCGCCGAAGAAGAGAAGGCTAGCGAGGAAAAATTTCAACAAGAACTCGCGGAGGCTGAGGCATCTAGAAAGAGAAACTGCGAGACCGCCAAACGCAACAAGGTTGAGCTGACCTTGAAAAATCGGATTAAACTACTGCAAGACGATGGCACCTACCGCACATTATCAGAAGACGAGAAACAGCATAAAATCCGCCAGGCTGACGAAGCCATCGACACCTACTGCAAATAATCAGGCAACAACTCACCCCTGAGTTAACAGCCTATCCACCTTGGCAATAGCCGATAACAAGGGTCCGCAACGAGCTGTGCGACCCTTGAAGAACTCATCGGCCAATGGCAACAGCTCACTTTTCCCCGGCAGCTCAGCCCCCGCATCCAGCATGGCACGCAAGCGGCCAATAAACACCCATTGCAACCATTGATCGAACCCCATGGTATCGATACAAAACGGCTCACGACTGGCAAAGGCTTCTGCCGGAGGGGGAGCACCCTGCCACAACTTCAGGGCACGCATTTGCGCTTCAACCTCATTCAGCGCACCACTTAGCTCAGAAACATCCATTCAACTAACCTTGCCCCTTTTGCGACAAATCAACCAGTCGTTGTAAATCTTGTCGTTGCCGGGAATCATGACTCAATGACATCCCTCGTCTCGCCAATTGCTCGGCCTGGGCGTAACGTCCCTGACGCAACCGTACCGTGCCAAGCCGATAATACAAATCCGCATCGGAAGGAGAAATGCGCAGCGCTCTTTCCAGCAAAGAGGCCGCCTCCTCATAGCGACTATTGCGCAATTTGTGATCCGACTGTCGAACCAGCTGCTCAACACTCGAGGGTCTTTCACTGACAACGTCCGGAACGGGGTCAACATAGCTGTATTGACGCTCTTCGTCCTGCAGGGTTTCGGTTTCGGCTGAATGAGTTTCGACCGGGCGCTCTACCAACCCGGGATCCTCTTCCGGAACATAATAATATTGAGGGTTGGACGCACAGCCCGACAACAACAGCGCCATCGCCACCACACGCACCAACCAGCGACTCGAGCTACCTAACCACAATAATCGCTGCGATATTTCCATTTGCCTACTCAATCAAACCAGGAGCGGAACCAGTCTATCACAGGCCCCCGCACTCGGCAGACACTACTGGACTTCGGCTCACTTCCGGCAATAAAGGGCATATATCGAGCACCTTTACACCCTTGAGCACTGCGCTTGCCCGTCTCAGGTTCAACCCAAAAGTACTCCACTCCATCAACCGGTATTGGCCGTAAGGATTCCTGTACACCCGACGACATAAAGTCTCGCCAGACGCGCAACGCACCGCTACTACCAGTCAGCCGGGTGGACTTGTTATCGTCCCGACCCAGCCAGACGACCGCCAGCCGGTCAGCACTGTAACCGGCAAACCAACTATCGCGCAGATCATTCGTGGTTCCGGTTTTACCCGCTACACGCAAGTGATCGGGCAGTTTTTGATACGCCGCGCGACCGGTACCCTCCCGCATGACTTCCATCAAGGCATACTGCAAAAGGTGAACTGCAGCCGGGGAAAATTCTTGCTGCACGGCCAAGGGGTAACGACTCAACGTCACCCCCTGATCGGTAACTACCGTTCGAATGGAACGCAACGGCATCTGAAAACCATTGGCCGCTATTGTTTGATAGATGGACGCCACTTCAATCGGCGACATGGATGCGGCCCCCAAAAACAATGCTGGGTAATCCGTCAGTGGCCGATTTACCCCCAGCCTGCGCAGAACCGCCTGCACATTAGATACTCCCACTTCCATACCTAAGCGGGCAGCCGACAGGTTATAAGAGCGTGACAAAGCCTCGTGCAAAGGCACCATACCGTGACTTTTGCGATCAAAATTTTGCGGTTCCCAAACATCAGAGCGAGACAACTCCATACGAATCGCGCCATCGTCAATCGGCGTAATCAGGTTAAACTTCTCCGGTTGCTCAAGAGCCGCCAGATAGACCGCCGGCTTTATCAAAGAACCTACCGGCCTCACGGCATCCAACGCCCTGTTGAAACCGGCATAACCCGCCTTACGATCACCCACCAAGGCCAAGACATCTCCGGTTGCTGGCGATGTCACTACAACCGCCCCCTGCATGCCACCGTCATCTGGCGCCACTTGAGCCAGGGTGCGCTGCAGACTCTTCTGTGCACGTTGCTGTGCCAGAGGCGACAAACTGGTGAAAATTCTCAACCCCTCCGAGGTCAGGTCCTCTTCACGGTAGTCGCGCCGCAATTGTCGCTTCACCAGATCGAGATATGCCGTATAGAGATTGCCCTGACCACCAGGGCGCCGGATCACACCCAGCGGTTTACTCTTGGCTCTGGCGGCCTCACTGGCCGACACCCCTCCCTGCCTGTGCAAGAGATCTATCACCAGATTCCGGCGTCTTTTAGCACGTTCCGGGTGACGCCTCGGATCGTAATAGGAGGCGCCCTTCACTACACCCACCAACAAGGCAACACGCTCCAGAGACAGCTCCTTCAGAGGCTGCCCAAAGTAAAATTGACTGGCCAAACCAAAACCATGAATGGCGCGACGGCCCTGCTGCCCAAGGTAAATTTCGTTGATATAGGTTTCAAGAATTTCATCTTTGCTGTAGTGCACCTCTAGCAATAGGGCCATCAGGGCTTCGATGCCCTTTCGCCATAGCGAACGCTCATCATTGAGGTAGAAATTTTTCACCAGCTGCTGGGTCAGGGTGCTGCCCCCCTGACGCACACCACCTGCCCCCAGATTCACAACCAGAGCGCGAGCAATGGCCTTGGGAGAGACGCCAAAGTGATGGTAAAAGTCCCGATCTTCAACCGCCAGCAAAGCCGGGATCAGCGTTTTCGGCAACTGCGATAAATTCACTAGAAGCCGGTCTTCATTATTGGCCGGATAGATCCCACCAATAAGCAAAGGCTCCAGTCTCACCACCCCGACATCGGCCCCCGCTTTATTCCTGAGAGCACTGACCCGGCCCGAGGCAAAACTGACAATCAAACGACGTGCAGGCTCTTCACCGTCGGTAAAGCGAAACCCACGACTGCCCACGTCTAGCCGGTTTCCCTGACGAGACACCTGGCCGGACTTGCGTACCCGTAACACCCCCTGATAGCCCAACAACTTGAGCTGCTGAAGCACCTCATCCGCACTGAGGGGTGCGCCCACATAGAGCTCCAGGGGGCTGGCATAGACCTTGGCTGGGATCGCCCATTTCTTACCTTCAAAGCGGCTTACCACTGCCGCATCCAGATAGGCGAGCAGGAATAGCAGCGCCACACCTCCCGCCACCAGCACTTTTAGCACGAAGGAGATAAAACGTTTAAATCGAGATGTCCGCACCGCCCGACGACGGGGACGGCGGGAAGATTTGGTTCTGGCCATGGCGGCGGATTATACATGAGCGACAGCCTAGTGCGCCGTGCTACATTTACTATTGAAGCAAATTCGCCATAATGGGCGGCCTGATTCGGAACCCACACCAAGGAGCTCCTGTGAGCAATGCATTGATCGAGGCACTTCAACGCCCGACCCTATTTGACCACCCGGTAGATTCGTTCGAACTGATCGAGACCCACATCTCCTGGGTTCTGCTTACCGGGGCGTACGCCTATAAGATCAAAAAGCCCGTCGATTTTGGTTTCCTCAATTTTTCTTCACTGGAGGCTCGCAAGCGCTTCTGCGAGGCTGAAGTCAGCCTCAACAAGCGACTCGCTCCCGAAATTTATGACTGTGTTATCCCTCTCTTTGGCGATGAATCCACACCCACTTTAAACGGCCCAGGCGAACCCTTTGAATACATGGTGCGCATGCATCAGTTTCCCCGTGGCCAATTACTCAGCGAACTGCAAGAGAGGAAAGAACTGACCATCGATCACATTGATCGACTGGGCGAGATACTGGCCAACTTCCACGCCGATATCGAGATTGCCGCAGCCGATAGCGATTTTGGTACAGCAACGCAGGTTATGGCCCCGGTTAGCCAGAACTTCGAACAGATTCGTCCATTATTAGCAGACAACACCGACGACCTTCGGCAACTCGACCTGTTGCAGGGCTGGGCGGAAGACAGCTATCAGCGACTGACTCCGGTGATCGAACAGCGCAAGACGGCTGGATTTACCCGCGCCTGCCACGGTGATGTACATTTGGGTAACATCACCCTGTTCAACGAACAGGTTGTTCTGTTTGACTGCATTGAATTCAACGAAGAGTTCCGCTGGACCGACACCTGCGCGGATATTGCCTTCCTGATTATGGACCTGGAAGCACGGGGCGAAGAAAAGCTGGCCAATCATTGCCTTAATCGCTACCTGGAAATCAGTGGTGATTACCAATCCCTGGCTTTGCTTAACTTTTACAAATCCTATCGCGCCATGGTCCGAGCCAAGGTTTCACTCTTTATGATGCAGGGTGTCGATGACTCAGAAAAAAGCAGACTGCTGGCAGAGTATCGCAAATACGCCGATCTGGCCGAACACTACACCTCTGTTCCCTTTCGGTTTGCGTCTATTACTCACGGGCTGTCCGGCTCGGGTAAAAGCACCACAGGCGACAAGTTGATTGATGGCTTGCGTATTATCCGGGTACGTTCCGATGTAGAACGCAAACGTTTGTATGGGCTTGCACCAGAAGCCTCATCCGAGAGCGAACTGAACGCCAACATCTATACTCCGCAAGCCAATGAACACACTTATACCCGCCTAACCGAACTCTGCGTTGAAATTCTCAGCTACGGCTTCAGCGTGGTAGTAGACGCCACCTATCTCAAGCAGCATCAGCGCCAACAGATACATGATGCCGTAGAAGAACTCGGCGCCCCCTTCCTGATTCTCAGTTGCGAGGCGGAACTCGAAAACATTCGCCAATGGATCAAAACCCGCGCCGAGCAAGGGGGAGACCCATCCGAAGCCAACCTGGAAGTCCTCGACCAACAACTCAAAAGCAGCGAGCCACTGACCGAACAGGAGTTACAGTATCGCAAACTGGTCAAGACCGATGATAAAGACAGTGTTGACTCATTGGTTGAACGTATTCAACAACGTTTCGGCCACCCCTGACCCAACCGCTTGCAATTAGCTCAGGTCGTCTATTATTAGTGGGTGGGGCAGTCCGCTCCTCCACAATTAATCAGACGACCCGCTAGCGCAGCATCGCGTCTGCGTACAAAAGGATTGCAAGCGATGAACTCAAATTTGATTGAAATGAAGAACCTGGGCAAAACCTCGGTTCAATGGCTCAATGCTGTAGGAATACGCGACAAGGAGAAGCTGGAAGAGATCGGCTCTGTTGAAGCCTACCGCAAAATCAAAACCCGCGGCTTCAAAGTCTCCAAAGTATTGCTGTACGCTCTGGAAGGCGCTCTGATCAATGCCCACTGGAATAAACTCGACCCTACGCTTAAGGAACGCCTGGTAGAGGAGGCCGAAGTAGACAATTAAAAAGTCGACCCAGCGCACACCCTGCCCCTTTAATTAGCCTGACATTTGGCCTATCGTTGGCTGTTCACTTGCTCTATGGAATTTCTCTATGTATCTGCTGGGCGAACAGCCTCCTTACATTGACCAACTCATTGATAGCCTGCAAACCATCCCGGGCGACATGCTGAATGGTCTCGAGCCCCTTGAAGCGCCCATCGAAATAGCCAGCGCTGAAAACCTCTACAGTGAGCACAGCACCGATCGTTTGTATTTCGTGCAACAAGGCGTGGTTCATGCAGACATCGAAGGGCGCGCCCTGTTCTATTTGACTGAAGGTGACCTGGTCGGGTTACGGCAGGGCATGGGGCTGCCACCTTGCACCTACTCAGTGAGACAGCAAGCCATTCTGGTCCCCTACGATCGCCAATCCGTGTTTAGTCATATTCATAAGGATGCCGACCGTCAGTATCAGTTTACCCGCTATATTCTGGGCCAATCAGCGCTATTCACCGACGCCCTTGCACGCAGTACCAAGGTCAAGGCTCACCCGGCGACCGGCTTTATGCACGTCAAAAAAGGCGAGTCCATTATTCAAGAAGGTGACGATGCCGATCACGTTTACATCATCATGAGCGGCCACGCTGAAGCCTTTGTCAAAGACGTCAAAGTCGGCGATGTCTACAAAGATGAAGTATTTGGGGCCATGGCGGTATTTACCAATGAAAAACGCAGTGCCTCGGTGATCGCCAGCGAAGACAGCACGGTAATGACCGTTCCCCAGGACCAGTTTGTTGACCTGATGCAAACCCACCCACGCATCTGCTCGACGCTGGTCGAAAATATGGCCCGAACCATCAACGACTTGAATAAGCAATTGCTCGAAAAAGGCCAATAACCCATTCACCCGCCTACCCTCACAGGCGATAACCCGATTAATTGGGGAATCGCTTGCGATACGAAATGATAATGATTATTATTACTATTCGGTTGTTGTAAAGCAGCTGAATTATCCGGGTTGCTCGTAACTAGCAGAACAACTCAGATTCTCTTCTCATCAGGCTAATCAGATTTGCCCCTCTTTTCCCAGAGAGGGGCTTTTTTATTACCATCATCACGCTTACAGGGATGGATTCACGGAAAACCCAACCCCCGCCAATGGGCGTTTGCACAAACCAAATAGCAGCACGCACGGACATTCCAACCAGCACAGCATCGATCATTTAGAAGAAATCGTTTGACAACTTAAATGATAATGATTATTGTTTACATCAAGTTGTCGAAAGGCAGCTGGATAAGTTGAGTTGGGCAACACTAGCAACCCGGCTCAGGTTATCTCCTCATCAGGCTAATCACGGTTTGCCCCTCTCCTACCCGAGAGGGGCTTTTTTTTGCCACCCATCCAAACCCTGCTGAAGCTAAAAGAACTCCGCACTACAGGCATCATTCACTACCACGGGAGTGCTGCTCCCAATTAGCACAGAAATCGGGTCGCCTCATGGCAGCAGTGAACCAGAGGTAATCGTAGACACCCCGAAATTCGGCAACGCGCTCTGCTACGCTCCCATCTTCCGCCGCCGACAGCTCCACCATAGCCACCGACAGTAGCTGAGCCTGGGGCTGGTTTCGCCACAAATAAGCCGGAACTCCCCAATCCTTCCGCACATGAAATGCTCCCGCCAGCAACACCGATACCCTGGGCTGATTCGCCATGGCTGTTGCCATAGCTTGATCCCGGCTCTGTTGTATTCTCACCATCGCCTGCAGATGATCGCCTTCCGCATGACCGCAATGGGAAGCCACTATCTGCTTCTCCAGTGCCGCCTGGGTATCGGCCTGAACCTGACCCGTTAGCCGCTCAGGATAAGGTGGCTGCTGCCCATAAATCGCCATAACCCGCTCCCGATCCAGATTACCCGCACGCACAGGCACCCCCGATTCAATCGCAAGATGCATTAACGGACCATAAAAGTCCCAAGGCCACCCTTTTACCTGATCCCATGCCATGTGCTGTTCCAGTTCTTCGAGGGTTAGCGATGGCAATTCCAGCGCACGATCGACCGCCGGTTGCTGATAGGCATTCAGCATTTCCATGGTCAACGAGCCCAAACGGTTCTGCTGTCGTAACTGATTCAGCAGATACCACTGAATGCGGTGGTGATCGGGATTGTCATGCTTTTCCCCGAGCAGCAGGTATTCGGTTTGCGATACTGCGCTAATCAGCTCAGAAGGCGATAGCCAACGCTGGTCCTTATATGACCAGATATTACCAAGTGCGGGAGCCTGCCGATTCAGCGGTGCTTGCCACTGCTCAAGCTGGTGCTCATTGGACACCATGATCGAGGATCCCGCCGAGCAACCACTCAACACCAGCACTACCCCCAATACACCAACAACTTTGCTCAACTTCATACGGATTCCTGCGTTTTGCTTTCGGTGGGCTCAACCTCAAACGCCAACCTTCGGTTCAGGGCGATCTCCTCTAAGTTAATGCTGGCGCCATAGGCCAGCACTTCAACCCCGGCCTGCACAGCCATTTTCAGTGTACTGCTGTACTCGGGATCGATCTGATGCGCGGGCGCCACGCTATTGATGGCGGTATGAGGTACGGCAAACAGCAAAACAGCCCGATGACCGGCCTTAACCATAGCGATTAACTCACGCAGGTGTTTGCTCCCTCTGGCACTGACCGCATCGGGAAAGATCCCCCGGCCGGAACCTATCGCCAAGGTCACACTCTTAACCTCAACGTAGCAGTCGGGACGGTCATCCGCTTGCAATAAAAAATCAATGCGACTGCGCTCTTCACCATAGGGAACCTCGGAACGAATCTGTTGATAACCCTGCAGTTCTTTTACCACACCCATTTCGATCGCCTCACGCGCCAGGTGATTGGGGCGGGCCGTATTGACGCAGGCCAGCCCCGAAATATCTCCTCCCCCCCCCTCGTCAATCCCGGTTTCTACCAACTCCCAGGTATGGGCGTATTTTCGTTTCGGATTTTCTGAATCCCAGTACCAAACACGACTACCAGGCATCGCACAATTACGCATTGAGCCTGTATTCGGGCAGTGCAGGGTCAAACTGGAACCGGAGGCGGTTTCAATATCCGCCAGAAAACGCTTGTAGCGGCGCACCAGGCGCCCCTCTAACAATCGGGGGTATTGCATGCAGTATCCCTTACTTCGACATTGTCTTGAATATACCACTCATAACGGGCGCATTTATTCCAGGGTATTGTGAAAACCCACTCAGATTGTGCCCGTCAGCCGTTGCAAGGGGTATTTTTTCATTAATTGGCTAGCGCAGCGTGGCCTGTTCTGGTAGTTTCTCCGCTCTTGCGAGTAGATGGATTTTACGTTACCGGTCAGTTCCGTAAATTCCACCTGTGAAAAGATATTTATTTATGTAGAGGCTGAGAGTATGCCAGCACAGAAAAAGACCACAAACCTGATCCGCAGCTTTGAACCCTATAAAGAGAAAAAGGGCGAAGAGTATATGGGACCGCCACAGGTCGTGCACTTCACCAAGATCCTCAACACCTGGAAACTGGAGTTGATGGAGGAGGTTGATCGTACTGTAAACCACATGCAGGACGAAGCCGCCAACTTCCCCGATCCTGCCGACCGTGCCAGCCAGGAAGAGGAATTCAGCCTTGAACTGCGCACCCGTGATCGCGAGCGTAAACTGATCAAAAAGATCGAGAAAACCCTGCAGCGCATCGAAGATGACGATTACGGCTTTTGCGATTCCTGCGGTATCGAAATCGGCATTCGTCGACTGGAAGCTCGCCCTACGGCAACGCTTTGCATCGACTGTAAAACCCTGGCCGAAATCAAGGAAAAACAGCTCGGTACCTGAGTTGTTTGATCGGAGCCGAGCTTTATCTCCAGAGCCGGCTCCTTCCCGCCATGGTTGACTCCTGCTACGTTGGGCGCTTTGCCCCGTCTCCAACCGGCCCTCTTCACTTCGGTTCTTTACTGGCTGCTCTGGCAAGCTATCTGGACGCGCGCTCGGCACAGGGCACCTGGCTACTGCGCATCGACGATATTGATCCGCCCAGGGAACTGGCCGGCGCAAGCGATAGTATTCAGCGAACTCTGGAACACTATGGCCTGTTCTGGGATGGCTCTACCCATTACCAATCCCGGCATCGCGAACGTTACCAAGAGCTGAAGCAACAGCTACTCGATACGCAACAGGCCTACCCCTGCAATTGCTCGCGCAAACAACTGGCTCCCTATCAAGGCTACTATCCGGGATTGTGCCGTGACGGTTTAAAAGGATCTGGCGACTGCGCGATCAGGGTTCTGTGTAATAGCACCATCGAATTCGAAGACCGAATACAGGGCCACCAGCATTTCGCCCTGGCCAAAGAGGTCGGGGACTTCATTATTTGGCGACGGGATGGCCTGGTCGCCTACCAGTTGGCGGCTGCCGCCGATGATGCCTGGCAAGGTATCACCCATGTTGTGCGCGGCATCGACCTGCTCGACTCCACACCCCGGCAACGCCATCTGCAACAGCTGTTCAATTTCCCTCTGGCCAGTTACGCCCATATTCCGGTACTGATCAACGACCAGGGCAAGAAGCTAAGCAAACAGAATCTGGCGCGTCCGCTCCCGACTGGCGACCCTCGCCCGGTATTAATCGAAGCCCTTCGTCTGCTCGGACAGCAACCCCCGGAAACAATGGTAGACGCTTCATTGAGCGAACTCCTGGCGTGGGCCACCAAACTCTGGTCATTGGACAGAATCCCGCGCACCGTCGAGATACCCACCGCCAGCATAAAGGCCGGCTTTGATGTTTAGATGCAGCTTGAGTACCATCGTGCACTCTCTAGACGACAGAGACTCATTATGTATATCTACCGCCTGGTAACCTTGCTGGTTATCGGCATCTACCTTTTCTCCCCGGCCATCATGGACTGGTGGATACGCTCCTCGGTCGACTGGTACGCCCCCTGGATTCTATGGCTGATCCTGATCATCGTCTGCCTGCTATTGCAAAGACAACGGAGCAGTGATGAGCTTTGAGGTCAGTACACTATTACTTGTTACCCTGGGCTACCTGGCTTGCCTCTTCCTGGCCGCCTGGGTAACCGAACGAGGGATTATTCCCAAGCGCATTGTCCGTCACCCGGTAACCTATGTACTTTCGTTAGGGGTTTACGCCAGCGCCTGGGCGACCTACGGAACGGTGGGTTTTGCCCACCATTACGGTATGGTCTTCCTCGCCTATTACCTGGGCATATGCGGCGCCTTCTTCCTTGCTCCGGTGCTGCTTGCTCCCATTCTCAAGATAACGCGCACCTATCAACTGGGTTCGCTGTCGGACCTTTTTTCATTCCGTTTTCGCAGTTCCTGGGCCGGCACACTGAGCACCGGCCTGATGGTCATTGCCTTGCTGCCTTTACTGGCACTGCAGATACAAGCCGTGGCCGATGCCATGCAACTGATCACCCATTACCGATCGCCCGAAACCCTGGCGCTGGGTTTCTGCGTGCTGATGATTGTGTTTACCATATTGTTCGGGGCTCGCCACATCTCTTCCAGAGAACGCCACGAGGGTCTGGTGTTTGCGATCGCGTTCGAATCGGTGGTGAAGCTGGTCGCCATGGTGGCCATCAGCACCCTGGCGATCTACCAGTTTTTTGATGGCCCGGCCGGACTCGAACGCTGGCTGGAACAGAATACGGAGCTGATGCCCGCTTTTCAGCAATCTCTCGAGGGCGGCCCCTGGCGCACACTTCTGTTGGTGTTCTTTGCCTCTGCGGTAACCATGCCGCACATGTTCCATATGATTTTCACCGAAAACCTCAACCGGCGCGCACTGTTAACTGCCAGCTGGGGTATGCCGCTGTTGCTGCTGGTACTGAGTTTCTGTGTTATCCCCATCCTGGCCAGCGGCCTGCTACTCAAGGCACCCACCAATCCAGAGTACTTTACTCTCGGCATCGGCATCAGCGCCGACAGTCCATTGATGACATTACTGGCCTATGTTGCAGGGCTATCCGCATCCAGCGGATTGATCATTGTCACGACCCTGGCCCTTTCCGCCATGGTACTGAATCATCTGGTGCTGCCGTTTTACCAACCCAGCGCCAAAGGCAACATCTATAGCTGGCTTGGCTGGACGCGACGTATTCTGATTTCCACCATAATTTTGGCCAGCTACGGCTTTTATCATCTGCTGCAGGCGTATCAGGATCTGTCCAATCTGGCGGTCGTTGCGTTTGTTGGTACCCTGCAATTTTTACCGGGTATTCTGGCCACATTGTATTGGCCAACGGCCAACCGCCAGGGTTTTATTGCCGGCCTGATCGTCGGCGGTCTCGTATGGGCCATAAGCATGATGGTTCCTCTAATTACCGGCTGGCAACAGATCGACCTGCCCCTGCTGGGATACAGCCTCAATATCGATGCCGACAGCTGGAATATGGCCGCCATTGTCTCGCTGAGCCTCAATAGCCTGGCGTTTGTCATCGTATCGATCCTCAGCCAAAGCTCGGAGGACGAGATCAGTGCAGCCTCGGCCTGCTCGGTCGATACCATGAATAGACCACAGCGGCGGGGCCTTAGCATCGAGACTCCGGAAGAGTTTCAACAGCAATTGACCAAGCCCCTGGGAGCGCGCATCGCCCAACGGGAAGTCAACCAGGCGCTGCGGGACCTGAGTCTTAGCTATCACGAGAAAAGACCCTATGCCCTGCGCCGGCTGCGGGATCGCATTCAAGCCAACCTGTCGGGGCTTATGGGGCCCAGTGTGGCCCAGGAGATTGTCGATAATTTTCTTCCTTATAAGGATGGGGTCGCCGAATACGTCACCGAAGATATCCATTTTATGGAAAATCGGTTAGAGGAATACCACTCTCAACTCACCGGAATGGCCGCAGAACTCGATGGTTTGCGGCGCTATCACCGTGAGACATTGAAAAGCCTGCCCATGGCCGTCTGCTCCTTGGGTGACGATCAGGAAATTCTGATGTGGAACCGCGCCATGGAGCAAATCACTGCCATCAGCGCGATCGATATCGTCGGCTCACGTCTCAGTGACATCTCCAGCCCCTGGCGGGAGCTGCTGCAACGGTTTGTCGACGATACTGCCCCGCATCTCTACAAACAGGAGGTCGAGGTCGATGGACAGGAGCGCTGCATCAGCCTGCACAAGGCCGCCATCAGCGACACCCAGGCCGCACGTAGTGGCACCATTGTGCTGCTGGAAGACCTGACCGACACCCAGGTGCTGGAAGAAAAGCTGGTCCACAGCGAACGTCTCGCATCCATCGGCCGGCTGGCGGCCGGGGTCGCCCATGAAATTGGCAACCCGATTACCGGCATTGCCTGCCTGGCCCAGGAGATGCGCGAAGAGACGGACAACGACGAGTTTCGTGAGATGGCGCAACAGGTGCTGGGACAAACGGAACGGGTAACCCGCATCGTGCAGTCTCTGGTTAACTTCTCCCACAGCGGCACCAACCATCGCCAAAGCGCACCGGCGGATCCGGTTAACATCCACACAACAGTCAATGAGGCTATCGATCTGCTTTCCCTGAGCCGCAAGGAACAGGGCATTGTTTATCACAACCAGATCGATCAGTCCCTGCTGGTCAGCGGTGATGGCCAGCGGTTACTGCAGGTTTTCGTCAACCTGCTCAGTAATGCCCGGGATGCCTCACCGGCCAACAGTGATATCCGCCTGTCCAGCGAGGCCAGCGAACATACCGTGACCCTGAGGGTCACCGACCAGGGCAGCGGGATCCCTGCCCATATTCGTGACTCATTGTTTGAACCCTTTGTCACCACCAAGGACCCGGGCAGGGGAACCGGACTGGGTTTGGCGTTGGTATACAGTATTATTGAAGAACATTTTGGTAAGATAGATGTGATCAGCCCGACGGATGATGAAAACGGCTCTGGCACCAGCATCGTAATTACGCTGCCCCGGTATCAGCAACCCGCGCCATCAGCCCATTCCAGCTAAGCAGTTATACAGGTTTTTCTATGCAGCCCATCCTGATCGTCGAAGATGAACCCATCATTCGTTCTGCCCTGCAACGATTGCTGGAGCGCAATGGTTACTTGGTGCGCGTAGCCGGTTCGGTACAGGAGGCGTTAGACAACAACGACCTGAGTGCTCTATCGCTGATCATCAGTGACCTGCGCCTTCCCGGCGAACCCGGAACCGATATGATCAAGCACGCCCAGGGGACCCCTGTACTGATCATGACCAGTTACGCCAGCCTGCGCTCCGCGGTCGATTCGATGAAAATGGGCGCGGTGGATTACATCGCCAAGCCCTTCGACCACGATGAAATGCTGCAAGCCGTCAAACGCATCATTAACGATCACCAGAAAGGCCCGGAAACGAGCCCGCAACAAGCCGCACCGGAGCAGGGCCCAAGCCCCCGCACTGGCAATGAAATTATCGGCAAATGCCCACCGATGCTGGAGCTTTTCAAACGCATCAGCAAAGTCGCCCCTACCGACACCACAGTTCTGATTCTGGGTGAATCCGGCACGGGTAAGGAACTGGTGGCCCGAGCCCTGCACCGGGAAAGCCTGCGCACCAGCGCTCCGCTGATCTCGGTAAACTGCGCTGCCATCCCCGAAACCCTGATCGAATCGGAGCTCTTTGGCCACGAGAAAGGCGCCTTTACCGGTGCCACCAGCGCCCGAAACGGATTAGTAGAAGCGGCCGATGGCGGCACCCTGTTTCTGGATGAGATCGGCGAACTCCCGCTGGAAGCCCAGGCGCGACTGCTCAGGGTACTGCAAGAGGGCGAAATTCGTCGCGTAGGCTCGGTCCATAGCCAGAAAGTCGATGTGCGACTGATTGCCGCCACTCATCGGGACCTGAAAGGGCTAGCCCAGCGAGGGGAGTTCCGAGAAGACCTCTATTACCGCCTCAACGTGATGCAGCTGGAACTTCCCGCCTTGCGCGACCGCGGTAGTGACGTGATCGAAATTGCAGAAAAATTGCTACAGCGCACCTGCAACAAACTGGGCAAGGACAAACACCTGTTCAGCCCCCAATCCCTGCAAGCGATTGCTGGCTACCATTGGCCCGGTAACGTAAGGGAGCTGGAAAACGCCGTTGAACGAGCGGTCATTCTGGCCGAGAACGGGATTATCAGCCACGACTTGCTGGATATTGATTACGAGGACGTATCCGACAACAGCTCGGTAACCGGCATCACTAACTTTGATCGCGAGATCCCGCTGGGCAGCGAAGTCGCCGCCCCCCAGACAGCCGAAAACCATGAAGAGTTATCACTGGAAGACTACTTCCAGCATTTTGTGCTGGAACATCAGGAAAGCATGACCGAGACCGAGCTGGCGCAAAAGCTGGGCATCAGCCGTAAATGCCTCTGGGAACGCCGTCAACGCCTAGGCATACCTCGTAAAAAAAGCAGCAGTCAAAGCGCCTGATACATCTACAACGCCAACTACTGCTAAAACCTGCCATAGCTGACTGGGCTGCAGCTGGCTATGACCATTTTAGTGCTAGCACTGCACACACCCTGACTGCACTGCGCCTTTTCTACGCCAGGTCTTACCTCTACTTATTAAGGCACCTCTGATTAATTCAGATGAACTCTGGCTTTCAGGCTAATTCAGAATCGCAGCACGCCTTTGCAGTAAGGTCGAGACCTTTCAAAAAGGCGTAACAACGAGTCTGGGTTTGCCTGAAAGCCCCACAGGGCGGGCCTAAAAATGGCTTTTCTCGGTGTTGAAGCCCTTGTCCAGGTCTCGACATGAACGGCAGGCTTCGCCTTGATAAAAGCCATTTTTAG
>NZ_JAKSDZ010000049.1 GCF_023509475.1 Aestuariirhabdus haliotis
TCAAGGCGAAGCTCGCCGTTCATGTCGAGACCTGAACAAGGGCTTCAACACCGAGAAAAACCATTTTAGGACTGCCCTACGGGGCTTTCAGGCGAACCCAGACTCTTTGTTACGCCGTTTTGAAAGGTCTGGACCCTACTGCAAAGACGTGCCGCGATTCTGGATTCGCCTGAAAGCCAGAGTTCATCTGAATTAATCAGAGGTGCCTTAAATCGTAATACTGAGAGACCCTCAGCTTAGTTTGCAAGGTCGTCGGATCAATAGATCAGCGTTGATTATTATGGACACTTATCAGTACTTCCGTGTCAAAAAATCCAGTTTATGACTGCACAACTATAAATAGTCACAGTCATACAGCCACTGACTTATTGAGAGAACGGTTCCGACTGATGGGTTGTTTCAGCTCATCAGTAAAGATCGCAGCAAAAATCGCTTCATCTCCCTGTTGGTGGGCAAAACTGGCACGATCACTTACTGGTAACAAAGGATCCGCACCTCCAAAATTTCCGAAGTAGTTCATCCGTTCCCCTTCCCTTTGGTATCTGCAGCAGATACTCACAACACAAACCCTTTCCAAGCCTGGATTGAGCCTTCAGTTTTTTAATGCTTTGCAGTGTCGCTCTGGTAAATATCTTATTGTAGAGTGGCCTATAAGCGCGGTAGCTCTTACATGTTCCAGACTACCGTTCGCTAGCAACCTGTTACAGATCATACGACGATGGAAGAGATCCTATGCGACACCTTATTGCCCTCTTACTACTGATTTCCAGCCCAGCGGTATTCGGCTCGAACGCCGGAGAACCTCTCGAACGAGCCTCAAAAGCTTATCTGGCAACGGGAGCCGATGCCTTTATTCCCGCCCTGGTAGAAGGGTCCGCACTCGAAGGCCAGGAAGGCATTCTGGCCCAGGTCGCAATACTGCAGCAGGTTGAGGGGGTTTATGGTGCCTACGAAGGCTTTGATGTGATCTATGAAAAGAACCTGACCAGCCGGGTGCGACTGGTGTATTACGTGATGAACTACGAAAAATCCCCCCTGTTTGGCGTCGCCACCTATTATCAGCGCAATGATAAAGAGATCGTCACCAACCTGAACTTTAACACCCAGATGTGGAATGTACTGCCCGGGGATGTGGTGTTTAACTAGAGCGGCCCTGCGTGTTTCTTCTTAACGCCCCGATTCAACTCGGGGCGTTTGGGTTCACTTTGGTAGCCTGTCCTGGCGCCAAAAATCATCTCGAAGCAATGATTAGCTGGCCAGCTTGTGCAACGCCACCGGCACATACTTGTGATAAGGAGTTTTGGTAAAAGGGTCACAGTGACTGCCGGCCGTCAAACGATTCAGCGCGGGGCCATTCGGCTCGCTATCTTGATATCGCATGCCATAACCATGGGGCAAGGTGACCATACCCTCACGCACCGAGTCATCGACCTCAGCCACCACCTGCAGCTGGCCATTCGATGACTTACAGGCCACCCAATCTCCGCTCGCAATATTGTGGCGTGCGGCATCCTCGGGATGAATGCGTAGAAAGCCATAAGGATCCACTTTACGCCACTCGGGATTTCTGAAAATCTGATTGGAGTTATAGGCCCTCCGCTCACCCGCCATCAAAATAAGCGGGAATTTCTCATCAACCGATACGTTGTTTGGCAACTTTTCCGACTCTTGCAACCCCCTCATCTCTTGCAATACCTCATCGATCTCCAGATGAATACGCTGGTCTTCGTTTTTGATAAACCGCCAAAGATCCGAATAATTATGACGACTGATGATGGCACCTGAACGGCTTTTCAAAATATGCCGGAACAGATTAACCCCCAGCGTAAAGCGATTACCCTTGATACCCGTTCGTTTAACCGCCTCGGCATGTTTCGTGGCGTAATCGATGGCGAGGGGTAATATCAACGCCGCCACATTGGCGCCATCGGGTAATGCCGGCCCCAGGGTTCGATACAAGATGGAGGGTACAAATGGTGCCCATTGTTTATTGGCCTTGACGCTGGCCATCAAAGCAGACAGATATAACTGGTGCCCGGTGACGGTCGGTTCATATCGGGCGATTGTTGACAACACAGGTAACGTTTCGGGAATCATGCCCATTTTGTTTAACAGTCGCGTGTAGATTTCCGGTTCGGGTAAACAGTCACCCGTTGGTTCCAATATGGCCGGTCTGAGATGGAAAAAGTTTTCCGGGAACTCGGCGTTAAAACCGGTCGCTTCCCATTTTTCAAATTGTGATGCCGCGGGTAAAACATAATCCGCCAGCCGGGCTGTTTCTGTTAAGGCGACATCGACAACCACTAACAGATCCAGTTTTTTAAACGCTCGCTCGTAAGCCTGGGAATCGGCAAAAGACATCACTGGATTGCTACTATCGACCCAGACAGCCCGCAGGCGATCTTCCCCATCGTGTTCAATTTCATCGGGCAGTATATTCGGCGGATACATTCCTGATATCGGCATCATTTTATGGTGCGCCGTGAGCTTTAGATCCCTTTTACGCTCATCAGTGTTTCCCAGCAGAGGCAGAAAAGAGGTATGCAGATTATTGCCACCCTTTTTGGCAAAATTACCCGTCAGGATATACAGCATCTTCTCAAGATAAGCTGTCACCGTTGAATGCAGTGTTTGTTGCAAGCCCAGGTCAATTCTCACGCAACCGTTTTTCGCCCTGGCAAAACCACGAGCCACCTCGAAGACCGTATCAAGAGAAACGTCGGCCTTGTTAACGTACTCTTCTACCGGAATGCTCAAAAGTGTTGCCTGCAAAGCCTCAAAGCCCGTGCAATGGGCGGCGACGAAGGCCTTGTCATGTAGCTCTTCACGAACAATGATGGACAAGATCGCTGATAACAGATAGGCATCCGTACCGGGCTTCAACTGAAAGTGGATGTCTGCCATCTTTGCCGTTTCGGTGCGACGCGGATCGAACACCACCATGGTGCGCTGCGGGTCTTTTTTTATCTGTTTGAGGGTATCTCGCGCATTGGGAATGCCGTGGGACTGATAAGGATTACAGCCAATAAACAAGACGTAATCGGCATGTTCGACATCTTCCGTGGCATGCACTCTCTGATCCCCGAACAGGCGACCATTGACCCAGAAGTCCATGGTTTTTTCTTGCGCCAAAGCAGAATAGACATAACGACTTTTGCCCATGGCATAACGCAACTGTTGCGCAAAGGCCCCCCCAAGATGATTACCCTGCCCCCCGCCACCGACGATTGCAAAGGCGTCGCCACCAAATTGGTCCCGCACGGCCCCCATACGGTCGGCAATTTCGCTTAGCGCCTGATCCCAACTGATGGCCTCAAAGCCGCCATCGGGTTGGCGCTTCAGTGGCTGGGTCAGGCGATCATCATGGTGCTGATAATGCGCCAGACGAGCGGCTTTCTGACAAATATAACCCTTGGTCACTGGGTGCAGAGGATCGCCCTTGATCTTGGTGATGCGGCCGTTTTCCGTGGTAATGGCAATACCGCAGTTTCTGGAACAGAGAATACAAGCACCAGAGTGCTGTTGATTCTGGGAGCTACCGGAAGTATTCATAGTGCATATCTCATAGTCATTATTGTCAGTCAGCGCTCATCTGAATTAATCAGAGGTGCCCTAGTCTTTGTAATAAACCATCTGGCTTGCAGTCGCGAGCAAGCTGTTGTCAGCGCCCCAGATTTCCGAGGTCTGATCAAAATAATTTCCGGAAAACTTTGATGCGCGAGCCTGTCCCAACACCGCTGGAGACGGCAAGTGTTGTAACTGTGCTTCGGTGGTATGAAAGTGCACCGTAAGACTCACCGTACCGATAGGGGCGAACTTCTTTTTGCGCACAAACAGACGGGGGAAGAAAGCATCCGACAGTGCGGTTAACGACGGGAAATCCAGTTTGCGGCGAGGGCTATCAGACATCCATAACAGACTCTCCGAGAGATTGCCGTACTCCGCCTTGGCACCGTCATCAGCCCGGCCATCGCTCCTGTCGGTATCGAAAGGGCTACCACTGACAAAGCGCATATCGTATTGATTCACCCAGGGCGTCATCGGAAAGTCGGGCAAGGCTGCCAGGCTGTCGTATTTCGGGGCTTCGGGGCAAGTAAGCTCCAGGCTCTCCCAGGTGTTCTTACGCAGGGCAAACACACAGGTGGCCGAACACTGAATTTCATCCCCCTGCATAAGCTGGATCATCCAATGTTGATTGGAACGATTTGCCCGCAGCAGCACCGATTCGATCTCCAGATCTCCGGGACGGATAGGCCCTAGAAAATTCACCGTTAAGGACACCGGGGAACCTTGGCGATCCGGATGTATCAACACCGACTGCAACAACTGGGCTGCCGTAACACCACCGAAGGGGCCCACCATATTTTGGTAAGCCGGGCTGGTCTTGGCGACATATTTTCCCGCATCACCGGTTAACAGCATTGCCTGATCGAGGGGGTGCGAACACTCAGTTTTCTCTTTCGTATCTTTTATCTCTTGCAACATTCTACTAGCCACCGCTTTTCTATTTTGAACCCAAGTAAGCTAAGCTAATCAAAACATCACAGCAAATCATTAAAACTTAACCTTAAATTAGTTTAACTAAACTATGAGAGCTTTATGCAAAAGACTCCTCCCCCGATTCAGTGGTTACCCATCCTGGAAGCTGCGGCACGCCATCTCAGTTTCAAGAAGGCCGCAGAAGAGCTTTGTGTCACTCCTTCGGCCATCAGTCAGCAAATAAAGGGGCTCGAGAATTATCTGGGGCTGACTTTATTTGAGAGAAACGGCAGGAAGCTAAAACTCAGTCCTGCCGGAGAGTCCTACTACCTGATTGCCGAAGACATCATCAAGCGCCACAGCAAAGGCTACCGCGAACTGCAACGGCGCTATCACAACCCGGTTCTGCAAATCAGTTGCCCTATCTTTATTGCCCAGGAGTTACTGATCCCCAATTACCTGTCCTTCAAAGAGTTCGCTCCCTCGGTCGAACTGCGTATCACCACCGGTAATGCATTTGTCGACTTCGATAACGAGCCGGTAGACGCCGCATTACGCTTTGGCCCCGGTTCCTGGCCCGAGCTCGACTGCCGATTAATCAGCGACGTCGATCTGCAACTGGTCTGCAGTCCCACCTACCTCGACCAGTACCGGCTGAACAAGCACGTCAATCTGGATCAGGCCGCCCTCGAAGGCCACGCCCTGATCTCCCTGGACGATGAGTTGCGTAATTGGAAACAGCTCTACCCAACGATTAACCCTGAGAAAACAATCATTTGCGATTCCTATTTCTCGGCAATCCGCTCCGCCGAAGAGGGCCTGGGTATCACTGTGGGCATGAAGCCAACGATCAACCGTCTGCTGGCCGAGGAACGACTGATAACCCTGACCTCTGATATATCGACTACCGACTTTGCTTACTGGCTGGTCGCCCCCAAACATAAAGCCAACACAGAACAGGTGGACGCGCTTCATCGCTGGATCAAATCCCTGTTCGATGCACTGTAACGGCCTGCCACTGTTACAGGCCGCACCAGGTCACCCCGGAAAAATTCAGAGATCGCTTGCAGGCATTTAGTTTATATGTAAACTATATAGTTGACATATAAATTAATAAAGTAACACATGGACAAACGCCTCTTCTTTCTGCTCAGCCAGGCCCAGCATCGACTGTTCCGATTTGCCGACAGACATTGCGACCGCCATCTGGACATCTCCGTAACCCAGGCCGCCGCGCTGATGTTTATCAGTAAGCAGGAGGGGTGTTTGCAAAAAGACGTTGCGGCGGCATTAAACCTGAATAACTCGGCCATCACGGGTCTGGTCGCTCGCATGAGAAGAAACGGTCTGATCGCTCGCAGGCCTTGCGACGAGGATGGACGGGCATCCCGATTGTTCCTGTGCAAACAGGGAAGCGACAAACTGCCGTTGTTACTCCCTATGATCGATCAGTTCAACCAGGCATTAACCGACGGATTTTCCGACGATGAGATAAGGATTGTGATTCGGTTTCTCAACAAAATCATGATGGATTTTTCATAACGACAAATAAATCAACCCACAGGAGAAAAATCATGAGTCAATTTTTAACCATGTTTCAGCAGATGGGCAGCGAAGTGTTTTCCCAGAGTATCGGACAGGTCGCGCCCTATTTTTCCACCATCGACCCGCAGGTCACCGAACTCAAACCTGGCTACTGCGAAGTCATGTTGAAGAACCAGAAAAAAGTGCACAACCACCTGGGCACCGTACACGCCATCGCCATGTGCAACGCCGCAGAACTGGCCGGCGGTATGACCACCGATGTCTCTATCCCTAAAGGCGCGCGATGGATTCCCCAGGGTATGACGGTGGCCTATCTGGCCAAGGCCAAAACCGATCTGAGGGTTGTTTGTGACGCTTCAGAAGTTGATTTTACCCAGGCCGGCGCCGTTGTCGTACCGGTAGTCGCCTTCGATACCGAAGGCACCCAATGCTTTACCGCTGATATCACCATGAACGTGAAGTTGAGCTGAGGCATTGGAAGGCTGAACGGCTTATATCAACCGGATAAAAACGGACCATTCCCGGTACTCTGCCGGGAATGGTCCTAACAGAAAATTATAATTAGCTGACCCGATGCATCGCACAAATTTTGTTACCGGACGGATCACGCAGGTAAGCCAGATAGAGTTTGCCAACGGCACCTTCACGAATTCCTGGAGGATCTTCACAGGCAATACCGCCGTTCGCTAGTCCAGCCGCATGCCAGGCATCGGCTTGCTCAGAATCAGCCGCAGCAAAGCCGATGGTACCACCATTGGCATGGGTTGCCGGCTGGCCATCGATGGGTTTGGTCAGGCAAAAAATCCCGTTATCAGCAAAGTAAAAGCAGCGTCCTTTATCATCGAACACACCCGGCTTATGACCCAGGGAGCCCAAAATAGCATCGTAGAATTTCTTTGACGCATCGATATCATTTGCGCCGATCATAATATGACTGAACATCCATTCTCTCCTTTTGGTATTCGACAATCTTTCATCAATAGATCATCAATGATTCTGCCCGGTATGTTGAGCACTATGGGTATTGGCAATGATGCATCAACACCAGAAACCATATTACAGACGCCGACTCAGCCACAGGATGAAGACGATTCGCCGGCCAGGGCTTTATACATAATATGACTATCGACGTAACCTAGACGCTTATGCAAATAGGCATTGGGGATGGTTCCGATAATAACAAACCCCAGTTTTTTCCATAAATTGATCGCCACCTCATTGGTGGAGACTACGGCGTTAAACTGCATCGCCGTGAAGCCCAGTTCGAGAGCCAATGCTTGCGAATGCTCACAGAGACGCCGGGCAACACCTTTGCCCCTCGATTGCGGGCTTACCATATAACCGCAGTTACAAATATGGCGACTTGGGCCCATTGCATTGGGCTTCAGATAATAGGAACCCAAGATAGTGCCTTGCTCTTCCAACACATAGGTTTTTAGGGGGGTTACACACCAAAGGTTGTAAGCCTCATCAAAACTCATTCCGGGTTCAAATGCATAGGTTTCCTGGGCATCAACAACGTCTGCAAACACCGGATAGAAAAGGTCGAAATCCGCCGGAGTCATTTCCCTGATGATCATCTATTATCCTTTTCATAACAGCAGCTTTTCTCAATACGACTAACACTTACTTTTATTGACTGCCAAGTGTCTGAATTTTACTGCAAGACTTCTGCACTTGAGAGGCACTACAGTTTTAACTTCCACTCTTCGAACCCCCCATCAACACTGTACGACTCTTTGAATCCCATGCTGTAAAAATATTCGGCGGCCCCCTTACTGCTATTGCCATGATAGCAGTAGATAATAACAGGCTTGTCTTTGTCCGCCGTGGATAAAATATCACCGACATTAGTATTCGATACCTGAACCGAATTCTGAATATTTCCTGCTGCGAAAGAGGTCGGATCTCTGATATCCAGCAGCGTCACATCCCCTTGCCGAATCAGGGCTTCCGCCTCTTCCACCGATATACATTGATAACTCAAAGCTAACTCCCTAGGGCACCTCTGATTAATTCAGATAGATCTCTGCGGACCCTAAAAATGGTTTTTATCAAGGCGAAGCTCACAGCTCATGTCGAGACCTGGGCAAGGGCTTCAACATAGAGAAAAACCATTTTTAGGGCGCCCTACGGGGCTTTCAGGCGAATCCAGACTCTTTGTTACGCCTTTGCTGTAAGGTCTAGACCTTACAGCAAAGGCGCGCCGCGATTCTGAAGTCGCCTGGAAGCCAGAGTTCATCTGAATTAATCAGAGTTGCCCTAAACAATAAAATAGATTATGGCGGCAATACAAACCCTCTGTCAGGCAACGGAGGAAGACACCACTTTTAAACCGATAATTCCACAAACAATCAATAACAGACAAAGTATTCTCAGCATATCCCGTGACTCATCAAACAGGAACATACCCAGAATCGCCACACCCACGGCACCAATCCCGGTCCATATGGCATAGGCAGTTCCGATAGGAATGGTTTTCATAGCGATGGACAGTAACCAGAAACTGACTGCCATGGCAAATATAGTCAGCAACGAAGCGACCGGTTTGGAAAAACCCTCCGTATATTTGAGGCCAATGGCCCAACCACATTCGAACAATCCTGCCAGTAGCAAGTAGATCCACGCCATATCCCGACCCCTCTTTATAAAACACGCTGAACTTGAGGGCGGCTCTGAACACATCAGAACTGCCCCGGTCATCTACAGATTCGTTTGACGCTATTCATACTATGGCTGTAAATCTACGATTACTCGGGTAAAGCATCGAATGCCTGTCGTTTTGATTCAAACCATTGCGCCATGGCATCAGGGTCTTTCATCAGCACTTGCATATCGGCCATTGCCTTCATGTGCCCCTCGTCCTGCTTTTGATACATCTCCATACCGTGCTGTTTACTCAGCTCTGCTATCTCCTCAAAGGAATCTGCTGAAAACATTTTATCGCACGCACCGCCTAACTCTTTACAGCTCATGGCTTTCATCTTCACACCCTCCTTATGCTTAAGGCATCTCCGAATAGTCCAGATGCCTTAATTATTCCACAGCCTGACTGGTAACGATCATTGCTCTGTCAGGTTCATGGTAGCGTATTTCTCGGCCACCCCTTTGCGGGCACGGCAACTGACAAGATAGGTTTGCCGATCGACCGTCCAGGAACCCTCAACCTGAAAAAAATTACCATCGATCCAGGTATTGCCAGACCAGTTTTCAGGTGTCAGATTTTTCGCCAGAAAATGTTGCGCGGACTTACTCTTGCACCAGATACTCAGTGTCGATGCGGTATCCATAACATGCTTAAAGCCCTGCGAATCTATCGGCACCTCCTGTGACGGAATACTAAGCACGGCATGGTCATCAATCGATCCCGCTAATACACTGCAATAGACGGTTTGATGACGGCTACCCACCAGCCAATCGCCTTTCACCTTCAGAATATTGCCCTCTTGCCATCTGGAGGCAGTCCAGT
Organism: Aestuariirhabdus haliotis; assembly: GCF_023509475.1. Classification (NCBI taxonomy): domain Bacteria; kingdom Pseudomonadati; phylum Pseudomonadota; class Gammaproteobacteria; order Oceanospirillales; family Aestuariirhabdaceae; genus Aestuariirhabdus; species Aestuariirhabdus haliotis. The sequence continues at coordinate 9,494 of NZ_JAKSDZ010000049.1, forward strand.
TATAGGGCCTGGTTACCTGTGCCAGAAAAAACTGTTCCGACTCGCTTTTACACCAGCGCACCAGATCACTCTGACTACTAATAACAGTATTCTCCGCCAGAACGACAGACGACCACACAGAGCCCAATAACAGTCCCAGGGCCTTGATCAGAGCTCGATCCGAGTCTTGTATCCGTTTCATTTTACTCATACTTTGCGCCTTGCTTATCCCTTGCATCTGGCCCTCCTCTCGCGTCCTTACGTCGGCTCTGGGTTATCGATCAACCTCCCCAATCAACTACACCGCCCCCTTACTGATCCGGTGATGAGGCCAAATTCGTAAGGGCTACAGATTACTCCTTTCAGGACGCTTTTCATCTTGTTTTTGTCTGCGCTTATCCATTTAAGATGGCGTTTGCTGTATGAGCCCAGTGGCTATCACACACCACCTCCTCTGCAACAAAGCCTCAGCGGTAACCGGCTTTATAAACGGCCGAATTCGACGATATCATGACCTTTACAAGCATGGCCTGACACCTTGTAGCCCTATAGAGTATTAGGTTGAGAATGTGCCCGTACTGAAAAATTGGACATTGGAGGAGCAATTTTGAACAAACCTCACGCTATTATCGTCGGCGCCAGCCATGCCGGCGCCCAGTTAGCCACCAGTCTACGGCAGCAAGGCTGGCCGGGCTCCATTGTGCTGATCGGCGATGAGACATCCCCCCCTTATCAGCGTCCTCCCCTGTCGAAAGACTTTTTAACCGGTAAACGTGACGAGCAAACCTTGCTGATTCGTCCCGCCGAGCTCTATGCCCGCCATGAGATTGAATTACGTCTGAACACTCGCGTAGAAGCCATCCATCCCGATACTCGCCAGCTGAAGTTAGCCGACGGGGAAACCTTGCATTATGACAAACTGGCGCTCTGCACCGGCGCCCGGGTTCGGCGTATCGAGGCTCCGGGAAGCCAGCTGGAGGGCATCTGCTATCTGCGCACTTTGTCCGATGTTCAGACCATTGCCCCACGCGCCACTGAAGGCAAACGTGCGGTCATTATTGGCGGCGGTTACATTGGCCTGGAAACCGCCGCCGTGCTCAAAACATTGGGCATGGAGGTAACGGTACTGGAGATGATGGACCGGGTGCTGCAGCGGGTCACCGCCGAACCCGTCTCCGACTTTTACACTCGAGTGCACCGGGAACAGGGGGTCAACATCGAACTGAGCACCCGACTCAAGGCTTTTGAGGGCTCCACCCATATCGAGCAGGTGCTCTGCGAAGACGGTCGACGTTTTCCCGCCGACCTGGTGATTGTCGGCATCGGCGTGCTGCCCAATCAGGAACTGGCAGCAGAAGCCGGACTGTCCGTCGACAACGGCATCCTGGTGGATAAATACGCGCTAACCTCGGACCCGCACATTGTCGCCGCCGGAGACTGCACCAACCACCCCAATGAACTATTGGGCAAACGCCTGCGACTGGAATCGGTGCCCAACGCGATGGAGCAGGCCAAGTGTGCCGCCGCCACCCTGTGCGGCAAGCCCAGTGCCTATAACAGTCATCCCTGGTTCTGGTCCGATCAATACGATATGAAACTGCAAATCGCCGGGCTTAATCAGGATTACGATCAGGTGGTACTGAGGGGCGATCCAACTCAGGGCCGCAGTTTTGTTGCCTGGTATCTGAAACAGGGTAAACTGCTGGCCGCTGATTGTATCAACCGACCGAAAGAGTTTATGGTAGCCAAACAGCTGCTGGCGCGGGGGACCGCCATCGACGCCACACAATTAGCCGACGAACAGCTCGAACCTTCCGCGCTGCTCGCATAACAATGCTCAGCTCGGCTGAGCGATAAAACCTGACCATATTTGACCTGATGGGGGAGTTGTAATGCCGCTAGTACGCTATATCAGCGCCGATGGAAACGAATACGAAGCCGAGGTTCCGGTTGGCAATACCTTGATGCAAGGCGCCGTGGATAACATGATCGATGGTATTCTGGGCGAGTGCGGCGGTGCCGGCGCCTGCGCCACCTGCCACTGCTTTGTCGATACCGAGTGGAGCCACCAAACCGGCAGCGCCGGCGATAGCGAACAGGAGATGCTGGAGGCGATTCCCGGCGCCGACGAACGCAGCCGCCTGAGTTGCCAGATCGAGGTAACCGAGGCGATGGAAGGTCTGGTCGTACACCTGCCCGTATCCCAGTTTTAGTCTGGAACAGATCCCGAACCTGAAAAGCCGGTGCCCGAGGGGTTCCGGCTTTTTTATTGCTGTCCGATCGATATTGGTAGAAGAGTTCTCTCGTACCGGCTTATACCGCCGCCAGGGCAACACAGAGTTCATCCAGAATCTGTTGCTGGTTTTTGTTGTCGCATTCGATGGTGATGTCGGCCACCTGCTGATAGAGAGCCCGACGTTCGGCAAACAGGTCTTCGAAGCTTTGCTCGGGCCGCCTGGCAATCCCGCGGCTCTCATAATTGTGTATTCGGCGCTTGAGCTCCGCCAGCGATGCATCGAGAAAAACCACCGGACCAAAGCCGCGCAGGTGCCGCATACCTTCCTGGCCATACACGGCGCTGCCACCGGTAGCGATAACATGGCGAGGCAGGAAGGCTTCGAGCAAGGTTTGCTCCTCGATATGACGCAGCTGCAAATAACCCGCATCGTCCATAATATCCTGCAGAGCCCGGCCTTCACGTAACTGGATCAACAGATCGGTATCGACAAAGTCCAGCGCCAACTCCTTGGCCAACTGCACGCCAATGGTGCTTTTACCGGCGCCAGGCATACCAACCAGGATAACACTACGTTGTGGGTTCATACTGCTCGCTCTTTTACTGCAAAGGGGGTTGAGCCGCCTAGTGTAACCAAGCTGGGCGATGGGGAAAACCCGTTACTATTCGTCGGATTGATACCCCACCATCATTGTCCCTGCCTTCTCAACACCGGGGATTCTCACTATGCTGAAGTCAGACTCAGCCGACCCTAACAATATCCACGAGCAAGCATGAGCGACATCTACCTGGTCCGACACGGCCAAGCCTCTTTTGGCGCAGAAAACTACGATCAACTCTCCGAACTGGGGTATCAACAGTCCCGTTGGCTAGGGGAATACTTCGAGCAGCAAGGCGTGCATTTCGACCGGATCGTCATGGGTGGCCAGGCCCGCCACCGCCAAACGGCAGAAAGTCTTTGTAGTGCTTTGAGCAACCCGGCCCCTCTGGAGTGCCTGGAAGGTTTTAGCGAATACGATTTCGAAGCCATTCTGCACCGTTACCTGGAGCAAAACCCGGCGTTGCGCCCGAACGGCGATGAAAGCGATCGCTCGGTCTATTACCGTCTGCTGATCAAGGCATTGCACGCCTGGTCGGCCAATGAACTCGAAGGCGATTTACCCGAAAGCTGGCAACAGTTTGAGCAGCGGGTTGAACAGAGCCTGCAACAGGTTCGGGATCTGCCCAAAGGCAGCAACACCCTGATCGTCAGCAGTGGTGGGGCTATCTCATTGGCAGCCACCCAGGTTCTGCAAGCCCCCGCCTGCACCATGATCAGCCTCAATCTGCAATTGCGTAACACCGGTGTAACTCGTCTGCGTAACAGCTCGAGTCGCGCCCACCTGTTCAGTTTTAACGAAATGTACCATCTGGATCACAGCGACCGTCAACACGCCATCACCTTCAGTTAACTCACTGCGGGACAGGCACTCGACAGCGTCAAGACAAATAAAAACGGAGAGCCCCATGAATTTCGAATACTCAGACAAGGTCAACGACCTGCTCAAGCGGGTCAACCGCTTTCTCGATGACAACCTGTACCCCATCGAGCAGGAACTGATCGAAGCCATCGAGAATGGCCCGGATCGCTGGACCATTCCACCCCAGATCGAAGCCCTCAAAGCCAAGGCCAAAAGCGAAGGACTGTGGAACCTGTTCCTGCCTGAATTCGACGAGTACGGCTTCGGCTTAACCAATCTTGAGTACGCGCCGCTGGCCGAAACCATGGGGCGCACCCGCTTTGGTAGCGAGGTGTTTAACTGCAGCGCTCCCGATACCGGCAATATGGAAGTGCTGGCCCGTTACGGCAGCGAAGAGCAAAAAGAGCGCTGGCTAAAGCCGCTGCTTAATGGCGAAATCCGCAGTGCCTTTGCCATGACCGAGCCCGATGTGGCCTCCTGCGATGCCACCAATATCGAAACCCTGATACAGCGCGACGGTGACGATTATGTGATCAATGGTCGCAAATGGTACATCTCCGGTGCCTGCGATCCACGCTGCAAGATCCTGATCCTGATGGGTAAAACCGATCCCGACAACCCTAATCGCCATCTGCAGCAATCACAAATTCTGGTTCCGATTGATACCGACGGCGTAAAGATTGTGCGCCCGATGAAAGTCTTCGGCAATGACGACGCTCCGGAAGGCCATGCGGAAATTCTGTTTGAAAACGTTCGCGTGCCAGCCAGCAATATTATTCTGGGCGAAGGCCGTGGATTCGAGATTGCCCAGGGGCGTCTTGGCCCCGGTCGTATTCACCACTGCATGCGATTAGTCGGCGGTGCCCAGCGCGCCCTGGAGATGATGTGCGATCGGGCAGAAAAACGTGTCGCCTTCGGCCGCCCACTGAGCAAGCAAGGCTCGGTGCGTGAGGATATCGCCAAATCGGCCTGCGAAATTGAACAGGCCCGTCTGCTCACCCTGAAAGCCGCCGATAAAATGGACCGACTGGGCAACAAGCAGGCGCAGGATCTGATCGCCATGATCAAGATTATCGCCCCCACTATGGCCTGCACCGTGATCGATCGCGCCATGCAGATTCATGGCGCAGGCGGACTCAGTCAGGATTTCCGTCTGGCCGAGCTCTATACCTACGCCCGCACCATTCGTCTCGCCGACGGTCCCGACCAGGTGCATATGATGCAGCTGGGGCGCAATCTGGCCCGCCATCTGGCACAGTAATATTTGCATCAACGCACCCATGACACCGGGTTGAAAGAGACTCCGCGTCATGGGCGCGTTACCGAGATAACAAGATTGAATTTAACCAGCACAGGTAGAGCACTTGTATGAGCGAACAGATTGATACCCTCGATGAACAACTTCTGGCCGAGTATTTTGAGAAGCAAGTCGAGGGATTCAAGGGACCGCTGACCGCCAGCAAATTTGCCGATGGTCAGTCCAACCCGACTTTCAAGATTGATGCAGCCTCGGGCACCTATGTGTTACGACGCCAACCACCGGGCAAGTTGCTGAAATCGGCCCATGCGGTGGACCGGGAATTCCGGGTAATCAACGCCCTGCGCAACTCCGACGTGCCCCTCGCCAAAGCCTACCATCTGTGCGAAGACACCAGCCTGATCGGCTCCATGTTTTACCTGATGGAATATTGCGAGGGCCGTATTTTCTGGGATGCCGCCATTCCCGAAGTGGATACCGCGCATCGCACCGCCATGTACGATGAGATGAATCGGGTACTGGCGGCCCTGCACAGCGTAGATATTGAAGCCGTGGGCCTGAGCGATTTCGGCAAGCCCGGCAGTTACTTCGAGCGCCAGTACAATCGCTGGACCGAGCAGTACCGCGCCTCCGAATTAAAGCCCATCGACGCGATGGAAAAATTGATCGACTGGCTGGGCAATAACATTCCTGCCGACGATGGTCGGGTTGCCCTCACCCATGGCGACTTCCGCCTCGATAATATGATGTTTCACCCCACCGAGCCCCGGGTGATCGCCCTGCTCGACTGGGAACTATCGACCCTGGGTCACCCCTTTGCCGACCTCGCCTATCAATGCATGCAGCTGCGAATGCCAGCCAACGTCGGCAGCATGTCGGGACTGATGGGCGCCGACCTCAAGGCCCTGGGTATTCCAAACGAACAAGAATACGTAGCTCGATATTGCGAGCGCATGGGGCTTGATGGCATCGATAACTGGGTGTTCTATCTGGCGTTCAGCTTCTTCCGCCTGGCGGCGATTGTGCAGGGTGTGGCCAAACGCGCCGCCGATGGCAATGCCTCCAACCGTAACGCGGCCAAGGTCGGGGCTTTTGTCGAACCCATGGCCAACCTGGCCCTGGGCATTATTAAAAATGAGAGCGGTCGTTAATCACCGCTTTATAACATGCGCCACTAAGCGCAGGAGAATCCGTTAGATGAAAGCGATCGTATGTGAACAGTTTGCACCTCTTGAGGAGCTGCAATACAAAGAGATGCCCGCCCCCAAGGCACGCAAGGGTCAGGTCGTCATTGATGTGGCCGCTGCCGGGGTCAACTACCCGGACGGGCTGTTGGTGCAAGGCCTCTACCAGATGAAACCGCCCTGCCCCTTTGTGCCGGGTACTGAAATTTCCGGCGTGGTCAGCGAAGTAGGCGAAGGGGTCAGCAATGCCAAGGTGGGTGATCGCGTGGTGGGTATTACCATGCTCGGCGGTTACGCCGAAAAAGCCGCGCTGCAAGCCAACACCATTATGCCCCTGCCCGACAGCATTCCCTTCGAAGAAGCCGCGGGCCTGATTACCGCTCACGCCACCGCGCACCATGCGCTGAAACAACGCGCCAACCTGCAACCGGGTGAAACCCTGGTGGTGACCGGTGCTGCCGGCGGTACCGGGCTGGCCGCCGTACAGATAGGCAAAGCCATGGGTGCGAAGGTGATCGCGGTCTGCTCCAGCGCCGAAAAACTGGCCGTGGCCGAAGCCAATGGCGCCGACATCCTGATCAACTACAGCGAACAGGATCTGAAAACCGAACTGAAAAAAGTGACCGGCGGCCAGGGAGTTGATGTGGCTTACGACGTCGTGGGCGGTGATACCTTTGACGCCCTGTCCCGTTGCATGGGCTGGAACGGTCGCCTGCTGGTAATCGGATTTGCTTCCGGTCGCATTCCGGAGTTACCGGTGAACCTGACACTGGTCAAAGGCTATGCCGTACTCGGCGTGTTCTGGGGCACCTTTACCATGAAACAACCGAAAGACTTTGTCGCCAATATGATGGAACTGATGCAATGGTATCTTCAAGGCAAGGTCAAGGTGGTGGTGGACGAGCAGTTCAGTTTGCAAAATGCTGTAGGAGCCATTCAAAAAGTAATGAATCGTCAGGTTATGGGTAAAGTAATTCTTACCCCTTAAACTGTTTACAATAAAATTTAACGAGAAAAAGAGGACAACACAGTGGCTACTAACCTTTTTGATTTAACGGGAAAGATCGCACTGGTCACCGGCGCTAGCCGGGGCATCGGGGAAGAGATTGCCAAATTGCTGGCGGAACAGGGCGCGCACGTTATTGTATCGAGCCGCAAGATTGAAGATTGCCAAAAGGTGGTTGATGCCATCAAGGCCGAAGGCCACAGCGCCGAAGCCCAGGCTTGCCACGTCGGCAGCATGGACGATATCAGCAACACCTTCGAGATGATCAGATCACAGCATGGTCGACTCGATATTCTGGTCAATAACGCAGCCACCAACCCTTACTTTGGTCATGTTCTGGACACCGACCTGGGGGCTTACCAGAAAACCGTCGATGTAAATATTCGCGGCTACTTCTTTATGTCGATCGAAGGTGGCAAGCTGATGCGCAAAAACGGCGGCGGCACCATCATTAATACCGCATCCGTTAACGCTCTGCACCCGGGCCCAGGCCAGGCGATCTACTCCATCACCAAGGCGGCGGTGGTTAATATGACCCAGGCCTTTGCCAAAGAGTGCGCACCGCTGAATATTCGCGTAAACGCCCTGCTGCCGGGGCTGACCAAAACCAAGTTCGCCGGTGCGCTGTTCAACAACGAGGCGATCCACAAGGAAGCGTTGCGCGCCATCCCCATGCGCCGCCACGCCGAACCCAGCGAAATGGCCGGTGCGGTCTTATTCCTGGCATCCGACGCATCAAGCTATATGACCGGTCAAAATATGGTAATCGATGGCGGCATGAACGCCTGATGCAAGACGTAAAAGCATCATAGCAGAGGCAGAAAAATCTGTTTCGGCTTATCTTAAAAAAGGGTAGTACTGATGATCAGTACTACCCTTTTTTCTATCTGAAATCTCAAATAAAGCAGCGTTACAAAGTTGCGTTGACTGCTAATCTATATCGGTGAGCTTTTGCCTTTATCGGCCACGATCTTTCCTTATCTCTATTCCTTGCGCCATCGTGACAGCATCATAGGCTGAATATCGAGCGCTGAGGCAACTTCTTAAACTTGAATGCCATCCATCAAGCTCAACTGAACTGCTTTGGCTTTAAACTCGCTTGTTTACTGCAAGGTTCTTCTTGGATTGTTGTAGCGCGGCATTGGATACCTCATCTTTAGTTAGATGTTGGTATCCGTTAAAGCGGGGGAAGGTTTAGACCTTGTTTGAGCGCTTTGTTAGGCATTGTTTAATTTCGCATTGCAATTTTTACACTTTTTAATAGCGAAGCCTACTCTTTTACTTGCCCCTTTTTCCAAGAAAGGTAGCCTTTTATTGCATGCAGGACAACGCCACATTACACGCGCAAATAGAATTACAGACAACCAAATAGCGATGATGACTAATACAGAACCTAACGGTACACCGGTGTTTCTTCGCCTAATACGGATATCAGATATTTCAACTATGAAAGGAGAAAAAGCCAGCAATCCGCCAACAATAAAAATTGATATTACACCAACAGCAAGACGCCATTTTATTTTGTAAAGGCCAACTATTGAAGAACTGGCCTTTGGCCGATTTAATAGATAGGCAAAAAATAGACTCGACATCAGTACAGCATTGACAACCAATGCTTCACCTATATTCTGATAGAAACCGTCAGACAATACAAGAGTGGAAAACATTGAAAGAATCATAGTTATCATGACGACAACGCCGATAACTACATCTACTAACCCTTTCATTTATCACTCCGTATTTTTTATACAACCTTGAGGAACAGACCTTACATTTCACACTTTTTCGATAGTAAGAACCGAAATTTCAGATGCAAGCTATTACCCTAGAAATTTTCATTGGCTTTTTAACCATCCTGCATACATATAGATTTAATCTCTGCAAACTTGATATGATTTATCAATTCACCATCTCTAATCTCAATCCCTAAATCGTATAGCTTTTCCAAAATCGAGCCTGCATATTCAACTCGAATTTCGCTAACCACATCTTCGCCAACGATCAAGTCCAAAACCTCGTCGTTTTTAACTTCCCTCACCAGCTTAAATTTTCTTGTTGGAAAAACTCTCTCTTGGTTAATATCTGGATCGTCGATGATTTCTACAAAATCATATAAGTATTGGCCGTGCAAACATAAAACCGAATTAGAACCAACATCTAAAAAGTGACACAAGCAACTTGTAGATAAATCCTCGAATGTTATAGCTTCAATTACTGTGTAGGATTCTTTCTTCGCTTTACCAAGCCCGAGTAGCTCATTAATATAATCTTTATCCGACTGCCCTTTGATTCGCCTTAAAAACCCTTCATTGCACACGAATACTGAAGAAAACAACAAACCAAATCCAACTATAGATCCTATGATAGGATGAAAGCTATCACCACCTAAAGCGAAATAGGCCCACATTCCAAAGCCAATATAAACTAACGCGAACAGTAGCCTCATAACTTCCCTAATTGATTAACATTTTATTCATAAGATCTTTCAAGCTTGACCTAACGTGGAAGTTGAATTCGGGAAAACATAGAATTCACCCGTAATTTGTCTGAAATGACCGCTCGGCGTCAGAAGCGGACACTTAGGCAGTCAATCAAGATTTCAACGTGGAATTAAAAACACTCTTTCTTACTTTGTAGAGCCTTTACTATATGGCTCTTTATCGCCTTCATACGTACATTTTGTCTAAGTTCAATATGACTAAGCACCCAAAGTGACCAGCCTGACTCATATGACTTCATGTTGAGTTTCACAACAGACTTATCGTTAAAGTGATCTGGCAGATATTTGGGCATGCAGGCTATTCCAAACCCTGATTTTACCGCAGTATACATAGCATTTAAGTCGTTAATCCGAACAGAACAAACACTGTTTGGAAAATACTTTTGAGCCCATTCGGGCATTTCCAAATCATCATCCCATAAAATAAGGTCTGCATTCTTCTTGTGATCGATATTATTATGCTTATACAGATGATGAGTTAGCGAGGATATTCTAGTTCCAATCAGATCTACCGGTGGGGATTTAGAAAGGCGAACGGCAACATCCGAATGTTTAGTACCAACATTGATGACATCTTGCGAAAGGGTCAAATTTAATTCTATATCTGGATATAACTCCTTAAATTCTGATAAGGCATCTGCAAGAAAAAAAGAGAAGATATCATGCGGCATGGTGAGACAGATTTCACCGGATAGCCTGTCATCGTAGTTCGATAGGGTACGGCCAAACCGATGATTTGCCTCTTCAATATCAACTGCCTGTTGGAAAACCTCTCGGGCGGCCTCAGTCATTTCAACCCCTTTACCAGAGTTGTGAAATAACTTAAGCCCAATGGTTGATTCCAGGCTCTGTATGCGTCGGGATACCGTTGTGTGGTTAACCTTAAGATTGATAGCGGCGGCTGAATAGCTTCCGCTTTTTGCGACCTCAATAAAAAAGTGGACATCTTCCCAATTGTGCACAACTTTTCACCTGCAATTATGCAGAACAGGTCTGCCTTTACCTGCATTGTAGCACACCATTGTGAGCCGTAAACTAAATCCGCATCTGAACGATTCATATTACATTATTGAGGTTTCTATGAAAGTGGCAGTATTGGGAACAGGAATGGTTGGGCGAAGTCTGTCTGAAAAATTAATAAAGCTAGGTCATGAAGTGTCTCTGGGCACACGCGATGTAAAAACGAGCCTGGCAGTAAGTGATATAGATTCCTTGGGTAATTCTCCGCTTAAGCAGTGGCTATCAGAACTCCCAAGCATCAATTTGAACTTTTTTTCGGCTGCAGCAAAGAATGCTGAAGTTATATTTTTGGCAGCGCATGGCTGCGTCGCCAAAGATATTCTTGATAGCGTATCAGAAGAAAATATTGCAGGAAAAACCATTATAGACGTATCCAACAGTTTGATATTTGGAGAACAGGGCGAATTACCCCGACTGGAAATAGGCAATACTGAGTCTGTTGGTGAAACGCTGCAAAAATTATTTCCTACAGCACACATCGTAAAAGCACTTAACAACATCCAGCATAGTTTGATGGTCAATCCCGGCTCAATTCCCGGGAATCATAATGTATTCATTAGCGGTAATAATGAAAACGCAAAAAATGAAACTAAACGGTTGTTAAACGAGTTTGGCTGGAAGGAAAACCAAATAGTAGATTTAGGTAATATCGTTTATGCCAGAGCAATGGAAATGAATGTAATTCTATGGTGGCGTATATATGAGCTTCTGGGTACCGGTGATTTCAACTTTGAAATCAGACAAGCCAAATAGCCAACCTTATAAAGTCACTATCATAATATCAGCACACGACCAAGAGGCATTGTTTCTCAGTATTCTGCACGTCCGACCCTGACAGTGGTGGTTGACAACACCCTGTGAGGTTTGGACCTGATATTTCAATGCTCATTGCGTGTGAGGGAGCCATAATATGAAATACATCGTTTATCCGTTACTTGCGTTACTATTTTTTGCTAATCCTCTAGCGGCACAAAAGCCTCTCCCGAAAACACCCCTACAAGCTCATGAATACTGGGCTTCAGCCTTTAACGCTAACGATCTTGAATGGATTTGTTCTCTATATACAGACACAGCTATGAGCCGAAATCCTGACAATAGCGACTCAACAGGCATAGAAACAATCTGTGAGAGCTTAAGGCGGTTTATGAATGCAGCACAAAGCATTGAGCTTGAAACTCTGTATGAAATGAGGAATGGAGATATTGCATTATTAAGGTCAAGTTATACTTACCATATCTTATCGGAAGATGGGGAAAGCCTATCCCATTCGGGCAGTGGTATCGAAATTGTTCAACGTCAATCCGATGGAACCTGGTTATTTATGATAGACCACCCAAGAGGGGGAGAGTAATCCCAGAAACAACCTTGAGGGTCAGGCCTTACATTTCAGACTTAACCGATAGTGGGAAGCGTAATGTCAAATGTAATGTATGACTCGCCCTCCTTTTGCAAGTATAACGACAAATTAGTTTGCGGTAATGTATCCGGGATCTAAATGAGTAACTAATTT
>NZ_JAKSDZ010000050.1 GCF_023509475.1 Aestuariirhabdus haliotis
GTCTACACCTAGTGTTTGAATATTCATGATGATTCGCCTCTTGGGTTTCGTCACCTTCAGCCTAGTTTAGGGTGGGAGGCGAGTCATCTTATTAGTCCTAACCCCCGCTCACTGTCCGCGAAAACACCTCTTTAGAGTTTCCAGATCGACGCGCCGCTGATCCGTTTCACAGAAAGGACCCATAATTTCTGGAAGTCGACTATTTGACCATATGTCGGACATTACCTATTGTATGTATGACATACATAGGCGATCTTTTTTATCCATGTCAGATACGACACCCCATTCTGCACCAGCCCGCACCGATATCACCGAACGTATCGCCGAGGCGATCTTCTCCGGGCATTACCAGCCCGAAAGCTTGCTCCCGCGAGAGGTCGACCTGTGCGAGCAATACGGCGTCAGCCGCAGCACCATGCGCAATACCCTGCACACCTTTGTTGCCAAGGGTATTCTGAAACGCATTTCCGGCAAGGGCACTCGAGTTCAGGAGATGTCCGAGTGGCATCTGCTGGATCCCCGCGTGATGCGCTGGATGGCCGCCCACGGCAGCGATAACCAGCGTTTCGAGCGCGAGATGTACGCGTTTCGCGTTGCCGTCGAACCCTTTGTCACCTCAATGGCCGCCCAGCTGGCTACAGCCAGTGACCTGGTGGCGATAGAAGCCGCCTTCGACGGCATGATCGCGGCATCCCAACAAGCCGACCTGATGTGGCAAGGGCGTAGCCATAACGATTATGACGTCTCTTTTCATGAAGCCATTTTCGCGGCTTCGCACAATATGATCTGGACGCAACTGAGCCATCTGTTGCGGCCCTCGATCACCCTATTGGTAGAAAAATCCAACCACAGTGCCGATGAGCTTCAGGACAGTATGGAGCGACATCGCAAGGTGATGGAAGCCATTCGTTTGCGTCAACCGGAGGCGGCTTATACGGCCGCCCTGGGCGTACTCGAACGGACAGGTCGTGATCTGGGCGTGGAAGAGCAGCCTGGTGACCTCCCCCTGCTGCCCCCTTTGGGAGCAGCGCTCTAATGATGCGGCGCTTTGCCGTTTGTTTGATTTAACAACAACAAGAAAACATCAACTAACTCACAGGAAATCCTCATGATGAATAGAAAATCCTTGAAGTGGCTGGGTCATGCCTCTGTGGCGGCTCTGTTTGGTTTGGTAGGAATGACAGCGCAGGCAGCAGACTATAACTGGACCTTCCAGACCTCGGAAAACGCGGGCGAACCCCAGTTCGAAATCAAGAAACAGTGGGCCGAAAACGTTAAGTTGATGTCCGGCGGCAAAATCGAGATTGAAATTCTGCCCGTTAACGCCGTGGTCAAAGCCAATCAGACCCTGGATGCGGTGAGCTCGGGCATTCTGCAGGGCCACCTGACCGATCCCAGCTATTTCTCGGGTCGCGATCCCGCCTTTGGCATGCTCGGCAATCTGGTCGGTGCCTGGGGCGATCCGCTGGAGTTCCTCGATTATATGAAATACAACGGCGGCGAGCAGATCTATAACGAGCTGGTTGAGCCCTACGGCGTGCACCTGATCGGCGCGGCGGCCACCGGCCTCGAAGCCTTCGTTTCCAAGAAGCCGCTGCGTACCGTGGAAGATATGAAAGGCCTGAAGCTGCGCGCCCCCGAAGGTATGGTTTACAACATTTTCCAGAAAGCCGGCGCAACACCGGTTAACCTGCCGGGCTCCGAGGTTTACACCGCGCTGGAGAAAGGCGTTATCGATGCCGCGGACTACACCGTATTTTCGACCAATTACGATCAGGGTCTGATGAGCTTCGCCAAGTACCCTAACTACCCGGGTTTCCATTCCCTGCCAATGGTGTCGGTCTCCCTCAACAAAGAGATCTGGGACGGGCTGACTCCGGAACTGCAAGCGATTCTGGAAACCTCGGTCGACGCTATGGCTTACGAAATGGTTGCTAAACTCAAAGCACGCGACCTGATTGCGGTGAAGAAAGCCCGCGCCGACAGCTCTATCACCATCATCGATATGGCTCCGGAAGAGCGCGCCAAATTCCGCAACATCGCCAAGCAGGAATGGGAAGTCTGGGCCAAGAAGAGCCCAATGAATCAGAAAATTTACGATTCGGTTGTCGCCTACCTGAGCGATCGCAATCTGATGTGACTATTCGGGAAGCCTGTGCTTCCCCATATTCCTCAACCTTGACAACGGGCCGGACACGGCCCGTATTTCGATGGCTATGACGCTCTTGCGGAGGATCAATGCCCAGTTCCAGCAATTCCCCGGGCCCCTACCCGGCTTCTGATCAGAGGGCAGACCCTTTGATCGCACCAGAAGCGAAAATCACCGACGGTGCTCGCAACGATCTGGATCGCTTTATTATCAACAGCGGCTCCCTGGCGGCCTGGCTGGTATTTGTGGCCATGTCGATCAGCGTCTTCGAAGTCTTTATGCGCTATGGGTTTGATTCCCCCACCTCCTGGGTGCATGAATCTGTGGTCTTTGTCATCGCGGTCTGTTTTTCCCTCGGCGGCCCTGTGGCTCTTGCGAGCAATCGTCACATTCGTGTGCGCGTGCTTTACGACCATGTCAGCCCCGCCATCCGCATCTGGATGGACCGCTTTAATGATCTGGTGACGCTCTGCTTTTGCGTTGTCATGTCCTACGCCGGTTTTAAAATGTTCTGGAGTGCCTCCCACAACCCCATGGGTGACTGGCAGCTGGAACGCTCCGGCACCTCCTGGAATCCACCGTTTCCGGCCATGGCCAAAGCCTTTATTCTGCTCGCCCTGGCCCTGATGACTCTGCAGGCGCTGTTGCACCTGATCGAATCCTGCAAGCGCTCCGCCCGCAATCCGGAGGCCGATTGATGGATATCGCTAATGCCACTATTTTGATGGTCGGCCTGATCTTTGCCCTGCTGGTGACCGGCCTGCCACTGGCCTTTATTACCGGCCTGATCGCCATGGCCTTTACCTTTGGCTGGTTCGGCCCGAATGCCCTGCCGCTGGTGACCAGCCGGGTATACGGCTTCGTTACCGAATATTCGCTGGTCGCGGTACCGATGTTTGTCTTGATGGCCTCGCTGCTGGACCGATCGGGCATCGCCAAGGACCTGTTTAACGCCATGCGTATGTTTGCCGGGCGCTTGCCCGGCGGGGTCGCGGTACAAACCATTATCGTGGCCTTTTTCCTGGCCGCACTGTCCGGCATTATCGGCGGCGAGATCGTGCTGTTGGGTATGCTGGCCCTGCCACAGATGCTGCGCCTGGGCTACGACAAACGCCTGTCGATTGGGGTGGTATGCGCCGGCGGCGCCCTGGGCACCATGATGCCCCCCTCTATCGTGCTGATTATTTACGGCATGATCGCCAGCGTTTCCATCGCCGACCTGTTTACCGCCGCGATCACACCCGCCGTGCTCCTGATGGCCGCTTATATCGCCTATGTGCTGGTGCGCTGCTTCCGCAACCCCGCTCTGGGCCCACCCCTCAGCCCGGAAGACACCGACGCCGGTTTCAGTAGCAAGGGCGAGGCCCTGCGCGCCATTATGATTCCCGCTCTGATTGCCGGCATGGTACTGGGCAGCATCTATGGCGGTATCGCCTCGGTGACCGAAGCCGCCGCCATGGGCGTATTCGGGGTTCTGCTGGCGATCGCGTCTCGCGGTGAATTTTCCATCAAGACCCTGCACGGCAGTCTCGGCCAGACCATGACCACCTGCGGCATGATCATCTGGATTGGTATCGGCGCTGCGGCACTGGTCGGAGTCTACAACCTGATGGGCGGCAACCGTTTTGTCTCGGGCATGATTCAGGGCATGGAGGTGGCACCAATTCTGATCATCCTGGTGATGATGGCCATTTTGCTGTTGCTGGGCCTGTTCCTGGACTGGATTGGCATCGCCATGCTGGCCCTGCCCATTTTTATCCCGATTGTCGTGCAACTGGGTTACGACCCCATCTGGTTCGGCATCCTGTTTGCCGTCAATATGCAGGTCTCCTTCCTGTCGCCGCCCTTTGGCCCCGCCGCCTTTTACCTGAAAGGGGTGGCACCACCGGGGATCAGCCTGAAAGATATCTATATTTCGGTGCTGCCCTTTATCGCCATTCAACTCTGTGTGCTGGCCATGATCCTGATGTGGCCGCAGATACCACTGTGGATGCTTAACTGAGTCTAAACCATGAAAATTACCGGATTAAAAACCTGGCAAGTGCCCCCCCGCTGGTTGTTCCTGAAAATTGAGACCGACGCCGGCGTCTATGGTTGGGGCGAGCCCGTGGTAGAAGGCCGCGCCGCCACCGTCGAGGCCGCCGTGCACGAACTGTCGGACTACCTGATCGGACAAGACCCGCACCGTATCGAGCACCTGTGGAACATGATGTATCGCGGTGGTTTCTATCGTGGCGGCCCCATCCTCATGAGTGCCATTGCCGGCATCGATCAGGCACTGTGGGATCTTAAAGGGCGGGATCTCGGAGTACCCGTTCACCAACTGCTGGGCGGAGCCTGCCGCGACCGCATGCAGGTCTACGCCTGGACCGGCGGCGACCGTCCGGAAGATGTCGGTAGCGGCGCCAAAGCCTTGGTCGACAAGGGCTTTAGCGCTTTCAAAATGAACGGCAGCGCCGAGATGGCCATAGTCGACAGTCACCGCAAAATAGACGAAGCCGTGGCCCGGGTTGCCGAAGCCCGTGCCGCCGTGGGTCCCGATGTCGGCATCGCGATCGATTTCCATGGCCGGGTTCACCGCCCGATGGCGAAATCCCTCTTGCGCGAACTGGAAGCCTATAACCCCATGTTTGTCGAGGAACCGGTACTGCCCGAGCACCTGCCCTGTCTGAAACAGATCGCCGGTAACCTCAGTTATCCGCTGGCCACAGGTGAGCGCTTACATACCCGCTACCAATTCAGAGATCTGATGGCCGATGGCATGATCGATATCATCCAACCCGACCTGAGCCATTGCGGCGGCATCAGTGAGGGGCTCAAGATCGCCACTTTGGCCAGCGCCCACGATGTGGCTCTGGCACCCCATTGCCCGTTGGGCCCCTTGACCCTGGCCGCTTCTTTGCAACTGGATGCGGTCTGCCATAACGCCTTTATTCAGGAGCAGAGTATGGGCATTCACTACAATCAGGGGAACGATGTGCTCGATTACCTGAGCGACAAATCGGCGCTCAAGATCGACAACGGCTATATCGCCATTCCCGACGGACCGGGGCTGGGGGTCGAGATCGATCAGGCCTACGTCGAGGAGCGGGCCAAGATCGGTCATCGCTGGCGCAACCCTGTGTGGACCCACGACGATGGCAGCATCGCCGAATGGTAAGCCCATACCCATCTTCTCTGGCCAAGGATGCCTTATGAATCCACAGCAACACCACAGCCTGCAGCAGGGGCTGGCCCAATTGCCCTTGATCGCTATTTTACGCGGTATTACCCCCGATGAGATCGAACCGGTGGCAGATGCCTTAATCGACGCCGGATTTCGCTTTATCGAGGTGCCGCTCAATTCCCCCAACGCCTGGGACAGCATTGCCCGCTTGCGTACCCACTGTCCGGAGCCGATATTGATCGGCGCCGGTACCGTGCTCAGCACCGAGCAGGTCAGCCAGCTGGCGCAACTGGGCGGCAGTTTGCTGATCACCCCCAACACCAATCCGGAGGTCATTCGTGCCGGTGTGGATGCGGGTCTGGCGCCCTTTATCGGCTGCATGACGCCCTCGGAAGCCTTTGCAGCTGCTCAGGCCGGCGCCTGCGCCCTGAAGCTGTTCCCCGCCGCCCGGTTAGGGCCAGACTATTTCAAAGATCTGAAAGCCGTACTTCCCGCTGGGCTGCCGGTGTTGGCGGTCGGCGGCGTCAATGTCGATAACATGGCCGAATGGCATTGGGCCGGCATTGGCGGTTTTGGCTTTGGCAGCAACCTGTATACCCCGGGCCGCCCGGCGACCGAGGTGGGCCGCATCGCCGCCGAACTGGTCGCCGAATGGCACCGCCTGCAACAACGCCATTCCCAACAATCCGGCAGCCATGACTGAATCCGATAGGGTTAAACCCTTAAATCACCGTCTGATCGTGATCGACTGGGGCACCAGTAATTTTCGCGCCTATCTGCTCGACGCCGCGACAGGGCAGTGCCTGGATCAGCGTGAATCCAATCAGGGCTTGATGGCTCTGCAACGGGATCAGTTCGCCGGTTACTGCTTGTCTCAGGTGGAACAGTGGCGCGAAGCCGGCGCGGTACCGCTGTATCTGTCGGGCATGGTCGGCTCGGCCCGAGGCTGGCTTGAAGCGCCGCAACCCGATCTGCCGCTGGGGTTTGCCGAACTGGCCCAGCAGGCCATCGCCATTCCTGAACTGCACAATGGCTGGATTCTGCCGGGCGCCAAACAGGTGACCGATACTCATGTTGATATAATGCGCGGAGAGGAGATTCAGGCGCTGGGCGCGCTGACGCTGGCGAATCAACAAAGTGCATATTGTTGTTTGCCTGGCACTCACAGCAAATGGGTCCAGCTTCAACAACAACGCATTACCGGATTCACCACTTTGATGACCGGAGAACTTTACCAGGCGGTACGCGACCACACCCTGCCCGGCGAACCCGCTCGCCAGCATGCCCCTTTCGATGCCCGGGCCTTTGCCCTGGGCTTGCAACGGGTGAATGATCATGGCGGGCTGTTACACGCCCTGTTTGAAACCCGCAGCCGCTCGCTCTATGCTGACCTCAGTGACTCGCAGGCAGTGAGTTATCTGTCCGGGGTTTTAATCGGTGAGGAGGTGCGGGCCATGGGTTCACAGCATCCGGACCTGAGTGATCTGCTGCTGGTGTGTTCGCCCAACCTGCGAGAACCCTATACCCAGGCCCTGCAGCACCATCGCATTCGAGTGCAGTGGTTTGATAGCGCCAGCGCCACCTTGGCTGGCATGCGGGAACTGTTCCGTCACCATCAAAGCGTCAGCGCAAAATGATCAACTCTCATCATAATCACAGTTATCAACAGAAGCTGAACCCCCCATGTTGACATCCCCCTACTCGATTCTGGTTATGGGCACCTCGGGTTCCGGCAAGTCGCTGATCGGTGACATGCTGGCCAAACGTCTCGGCGTTCGCTTTATCGATGCTGACGATCATCATAGCCCGGCCAACGTCGCCAAAATGTCGAACCTGATTCCACTGACTGACGATGACCGGGCCGATTGGCTGGCCACGCTTTCTGGCTTCTACCAGCAAGCACGGGACAACAATCAGGATCTGGTGATCGGCTGTTCGGCGTTGAAAAAACGCTATCGCGATCAACTCAGGCTGGGTGCACCCGAGCTAAAAATTATTTATCTACACGGAGACTACGACCTGCTGCTGGAACGCATCAAGGGCCGTCAGGGGCACTTTTTCAAGGGTGACAGCATGCTCAATAGTCAGCTCAGGGATCTGGAAATCCCCGTCGATGAAGGCGCCATTCGGTTGGATATTGGTTTAAGTGCCGAACAGCTTGTTGAACACGCGCTGCTGTCACTCAGGGCCAATCAGGATGCCAGCCCGCCCCCCTGAACATGTGACGAATAATCGGTTACACGACCGATACTGGCCAATGACAACCCAGGTTGCCCTTTCCAGGAATGGATAACAGACCGATCTGTGGATTGCACGAGACGGCAATTTTTATGCGATACTCAACAGCATCGCTTGCCCACACTGGCCAGGTGCCGGTATAAAGCACTTCAACCATCGACTGACACCATCGCAGGACAACCCCAGACCATGTACGGATTACTGCTTTTACTGCACATACTGGGCGCCACCATCTGGACGGGCGGGCACATTGTGCTGGCCAGCATTATTCTGCCACGGGCGCTGCAAGAGCGTTCTCCCGAGCGCCTGCTGGAATTTGAATCCCGCTTCGAAAAAATTGGCATGCCGGCGCTGATCGTGCAAATTGTAACGGGTTTGATGCTGGCGCATCGACTGGTGCCCAATATCAATCAATGGTTTGATATGAGCAACCCGTTGGCTCACGGCATCGCTGCCAAACTCACGTTGCTGGCGCTGACCTTTGGTTTTGCTTTGAATGCCCGACTTCGCGTGATTCCTTCCCTGTCCCAAGACACACTACCAACCATGGCCTGGCATATTTTTCCGGTGACTCTGTTTTCCATTCTCTTTGTCACGGTTGGTGTCGCCTTTAGAACCGGCTGGTTCTATTAAACCCGAAAAGGTTCGCGCGAATATTAGTGTTGCCTTAAAGACTGCTCAACACCCAGCATCTGATGATCAAAAATCGCTACAAAGGCATCGATGGACTCCGTCGCCAGATTATAATATTCGATCGCTTCCAGGGTGACCTTATCTTCCGATAATAGCTCACGTTTTATACTGTCCGTGAGCTGCTGGCACTTGGATTCTGCTGTGCTGGTCAGGCTTCGCAATGGTCCCGATCGATGCTGGTAGCCTCTGGCTAAGCGGTTGAGCACATCACCGGCGATCGATTCGATCTGTGTTAACAGGAACTGCATACGAATTTTTTCCACACTGCTGCAACGCTTGGCCGCCGCCACACCGGTGCCCAACGCCCGCGACTGACCCACGTATTCAGACACCAGCAACAGTTCGCGATACAGCACATTAATTTCCGGGTGCTCGACAATGGCTTCCCGCACCAGTTGATGACCGATGGCCTGATCTTCAATCAGATTCAGCAAATTACTGATCAGACAACAATGCCGACGAAAGCTGTCTGGCGACGTTAACTGGCTGTAATCTGCCAGCAAGGCATTCCAGTCGTTCAAGAACAACGTCCAGCGTTCATTATAATTCAGTTGCACCGCCTGAGTTAACGCTTGACGGGCGGTGTTGATATCACTGCGAAGCTGATTGATCGATGCCAGTAATGCCTTATCGCCTTTTAGATAACCGCTACTGAGCCCTCGGTGTTTTTGCGTCAGAACAACCAACTTCTGAAGCGACTGCAACAGCTCTACCCCCTGCAACTGTTCACTTTTTTTACGCCGAGCACAACACAACCGGATCGCCATTAACGCGATCAGCGCCAAGCAAACGGCAAACCCTAAAGCAATTAACAAACTGTTCATGATTCCTCCTTGTCCTGGATGGTCGACAGGTCATACAGGTAACTGGCCACCTTGGCCGTTTCAATGGATACGGCGGTACTTTCCTGCACTCCTACTACCAAACCTTCCAGATGGGATGAGATCTCCTGCGTCGCCTGTTGTTGTTGCTCCGTATTGCTCGAGACCTCAACCACCTGTTGCTGCACATCCTGGGTTTGTGTGCTGATCGTACCTAAGGATTGAGCCAGTTGGCGGGTTTGTTGATGACTGGCTTCGGTGCTAGCCACAACGGCCTGCATGCTCGTTGTAACGGTTTCACTTTTATCCCGAACACTCGCGATACGACTGATGATGTCATCAGCTGTACTCTGGGAGCTCGACGCCAAATCCCGTACCTCATTGGCTACCACGGCAAAACCACGCCCCATATCTCCGGCTCGGGCGGCTTCTATCGAGGCATTCAATGCCAGTAAGTTGGTCTTGGCGGCAATATCCAGAATGGCATTGGACATATTGCTGACATCGGACGCGTGTTGATCCAGCTCGCTCATCAGCTGATTGGTTTGCTGTGCCTGACGGGCAACCTGATTTATGGATTCAGTAACCAGTGCCAGCGTCTCGGTACCTTCAATGGATGATTGATGGGCATGAACAGCCGCCGCTTCCACCTTGCCATGTTTGTCGACCACAGAGCCCAGGCTCTGGCTCATTTCAACCACCGCGGCCGCGATGGATTCGGTGGTTTCTGATTGTTGCCGGGCATGCTTTGATACCCATCGCGCCGACTTTTTCAGTTCACCGGATGAGTAAGACACTTCGACCAGCTTGGCTTCCAGGCGCTCCCGGCTACGCTGTAATTCCAGCAACAACTGATTAAAAGCGCTCAGCTTATCCAACAGTGGCAGTTGGTTTATTTGCAGGTCGCGGTAATCAAATGCTGCAGCGTCGGTCTGTGCACAACGCCGCTCAAATTGCGTTAACTGTGCCACTACGGTGCCAATGAACGAACCCAGCAGCATCAGGCAAACAGCGGCATTGATAACTAACCACCCTTGCGGCACTGGCAATAGATGACACAACAGGCAATAAAACAGAAATACGATTAGCAACCCGCAGGTTTTTTGCATTCCGATCCATTCCAGCAACAATACCGCTGGATACAACAATAGCGTACGCATGAGATACCCGGATTAGTGCATGTAGGGATTACATTGCAAGGAACAATCCAATTTGCGCTAACCACCCAACAGCGTGCCCGTTATCAGGCATAGACCGATCATCGCCGAAAAAAATGAGACCAATTTCTCGCTCAAAGCGCACTAAAATAAAGCCCTCGACTCAAAACAGGGCACAATCGATACAGGCCCCCTCAGGGTATTTGTCAGTCTCTTCTGGCGTATGAATACGATCGTAAAACAACGGTTACTATCTTGATTCTTGCTGGGTCCACTCTGTGAAACCGATGATTACTAGCCCATGCCCCCAAGCTCCCGATAAATAATCAATAAAGCCAAGACCTCTGGAAAACACTACCAGACTCTTCATAAAGACGTGCTAAAGATTGCCAAAAGTGAAGTTTCAGCCTAATAACTAATCACCTACAATTCTTAACCCACGACCAGAAAGCATTAACTTTTTTATCCTTTTTGCTATATAAAAGAAGAGCCTCTGATCGATAATGCCCAGAGGCTCATTTGCTATTATTGATTAAGGCACCTCTGAATAATTCAGATGAACTCTGGCTTTCAGGCGAATCCCGAATCGCGGCACGTCTTTGCAGTAAGGTCCAGACCTTTCAAAAAGGCGCAACAAAGAGTCTGGGTTCGCCTGAAAGCCCCGTAGGGCGGTCCTAAAATGGTTTTTCTCGGTGTTGAAGCCCTTGTTCAGGTCTCGACATGAACGGCGAGCTTCGCCTTGATAAAAACCATTTCCAGGATCCGCAGAGATCTATCCGAATGAATCAAAGGTGCCTTAGATTAAAGGCTTCCCGACACGCCCCTCGTTCTTCACAACGCTTCAACAGGTTAGGCCAGTTTTCTTGTCCCCGGGCAATATAACTGCTCGGATCTTCCAGAAAGTTTTTTTCTGAGGCGCTGTTGTGATTCAAATACAGCTTACCGTCAATAATGGACCAACTGTCAGGCCGGGTAGATGCAGTAAAGTTATGTGCCGAGGCGAACGCACAGTAGCCACCATATTGTGGTGCATACCGCTCAGGGTTTGCGATAAAGGCATCTCTGTTCTGGGCATTGGAAAATCGCCACTCCGTTCCTTTCCATACATGCTTGTACTCTTCTTTGCCTTTCACCGCCGGATCTCCTGGGTTCAACGAAAAGTAAGCCACTGGATCGTAACCTTTTATGGCACCCAAGCGTTTATGGGAGAAAACTTCCGGATCCGCTGCCCAAATCAGCCCTGAGCTTGTCAAAAACAATAGTAATAATCCATTTTTTAGCATCGTCATCATATCGTCACTCATCCCTCAAAAGTATGCTGTGCTCATATGCTTATCTTTGAGTAACAAACCCGTACGGCTGTTACTCAATAAGTGAGATCATGACGATGCATCAATTCTTTCACTTTTTTTGTTTACATCATTTTTTATCGAACCGAATGCCGATTGGGCGGTCTACGCTCAGGTATCGTGATACAAATGTTAGAAATTACGGATTGTTTGTTGATAAATACACTACAGAGCTTGTAACTGTTATGTATTTATCGATCCAGGAAGGATAAATGAGATTAACAATACTTCGCTATATCGGGGCAGGTCTAGGTCTGTTGGTTTTATGGTTATACCTTCTGTACCTGTCGCGCATCTTTGCCCATGATTACGCTGGCTTTCTCGCGGGCTATATCACCAACAGCTGTGCCTTTGACGATGCAGTAGGTCGTTGTAGCAAATTCAAGTGGGATAGCGATCTAATGATTGCGGCCTATATCTCTTACGCACTGGTTATGACCGGTGTAATTATTGCCAGCATGAAGATTCTGAATTCCAAGGCATCACGTTTAATTAAGCAAGCGGCTATTACGGCCTA
Organism: Aestuariirhabdus haliotis; assembly: GCF_023509475.1. NCBI lineage: Bacteria > Pseudomonadati > Pseudomonadota > Gammaproteobacteria > Oceanospirillales > Aestuariirhabdaceae > Aestuariirhabdus > Aestuariirhabdus haliotis. The sequence goes on from NZ_JAKSDZ010000050.1 coordinate 12,091, forward strand.
TGTGCTCAGCTTTCCTACCTATACTCACTGGGGCGTGGCCTCAATCTGCAAAGGTTTCGGGGGATGCAGCGTGGCCTATCATATTGAGCTGATCACCCCGTTAATCATGTCTACCAATCCGATACCTATGCTAATTAGCCTGGGCATTGCCGGCGGCTCGGCTTGGCTCTATAGCCGATGCTTCAAGATTGGTTTCTAATTCTTCTTATTATTCAAATTTATGGGGTTGTTTAAAGTGATTGAATATCTGTTTTAGCTCAGCTATTTCAGCATCCCCTATACCATCAAATTGAATACCATAATTATTGATATCGTCTTGTTGATCATGGTGAATTATTTTTCCCATCAGGCTGATCTTTTTTCCTGATACTCCCTCATTAACACCAGGAATATACAACCTGAGATTAACGAGTTCTTGCTGATCGAAGGCTTCTACACAGCGAATTTTTACACCATTCATACTGAGATCTTCTGTCAAGCCGTCGCTGCTTACCTCTCCCTGGGTGATAGCCACGCGCAGCTTGCTTTGCACTCTTGGTTCGGTTCGTTTTTCTCTTTTATCGGCCTGAACGGTATCGCTGAAATCAGTCTCAAAGCCACGCAGATGACCATCCAGCTCATCTGATATTTGATAGAGATCACTCGCTACCATCGAAGTCGTACTCGCTTTGTCGCCACTTTCACGTAGGACATCGATTAGTTTTTTTAGTTGATCATCTAATAGCTGCAAGCTTTCTACCTGTTGCTGGTTGATCTCCGATATAGACTTGGCTCCTTCTGTTGTTTGAGTAATACCTTCAGACATTCTGCTAAAGGACTCTACCGTTTCCTGAGACTTCTGTTGCGATTGATTCACATTCGATACGACTTGCTGCATGGCACTTTCTGAACTTTCTACCTTGTCGGTCAACTGTGCAATCAACTGGGTTATCTCATTGCTCGAAATTGACGTGCGTGACGCCAGGCTGCGCACTTCATCGGCAACCACGGCAAAGCCTCTTCCTTGCTCACCGGCACGGGCCGCCTCGATGGCCGCGTTCAATGCCAATAAATTGGTTTGTTCCGCAATGGTGTTTATCGATGCAGTGATTTCATGGATCTTTTCGGTAAACTCTTTCAGCTCAGTCATCTGACCAGCCGCGCGCTGCACACTATCCACCGCACTATTTAATGTATCGATATTTTCATTCACAACCGATATGCCATATTCGGTCTGCTGGCTATTATCTTCAGATACCTTGCTGGAATGTTCAATCTGGTCGCTAATCAGGGTAGATGTGTCAAGTAAGGCGTTAATGGCAACCAACACCTGCTCCGAGCTTTTCTGCTCCACCTGGCTGGCGGATGATATTTCTGCCGACACCGTCGAAACCTGCTGCGCCGAATGGGCCATCTGGCTGCCATTTTGCTGTACCGCTGTAATAATATGATGCAAGGCCGTACGCATGTTCTCTACATTAGTGGTCAGTTGACCCAACTCATTATTGTACAGTTTTCCCATGTCGTATTTTTTCAAGTTACCCTTGGCAATACGACGGGTGGTATCTATTACGGTAGTTAATGGGCCGGTAATGCTGGAAACGATAATGCTGGATAACATCAGAGCTATAAACAGGGCAATCACACAACCAATAATTTGATTGCGCCGCATTGTTTGAATATTACTGTCCGATTCGTTGGCCAACATACCCACGGCTTTATTCATTGCCGCCAAAACCTTTACCGAATGGCCACTGATAGCTTCCAGCTGACTCGTCTGATAGTTGCCTGGATCAAATGCATTGATGGTGGTGATGTGCTGCTGCCACAGATCAGCCACCATTGATAGTTGTTGGTATGCAATAGGATCGGCTTTGGGCACCACCACCGGTTTGGTCATACCCAGATCGGAGAAGGTTTCTCCGCCCTGCATCAGCGCCTTCAAGGAGACATCAAACAAATCTCGCGACTTGGTGAAACTATCAGCGTTGTATTTCTGTTTACTATCTTTGGCCACCTCAACTGCCAGGAGAAATTCCTTGGTCAGTTTTTGCGTCAGCATACGTTGCCGCCCCGCAATATTGACTACCAATCCATCACTGCTTTGCTGATCCAGGGAAATTGTGGTGTACCCCACCAGAGTCGTAATAACGGCAACGAACAGCACCATCAGCATTTGCAGCTTACGCTTGATCGTGAGGTGGTCCAAACCAAAACCGGAGAAGATCGAAGAGTGGGTAGCAGACATGGATTGCTCCTATTCTTTGAATGAACACACTGAGGGGGCTGGCCTATCGACCCACTGTCAGCGTCATTCACATCTGTCCCATTAAGCTAGACAGGAATACGCATATCATCAAGCATCGCGGTGCATATGAAACGCTCTTCATTCTCCAGAGACCCACAGATGGCCATATATCCAGTTAGGCTCTAATAGCTCTTTTTTATATTCCGGTTCAAACTATTCAACCGTCAGCAATTCGCTGTCCTGATTCACAACAGCCGACCAGAGTTGTACATTTTCCAACCAGAAAGAGCCAACACACAGTCACTCCCTCATGCAATGAGCACTACTGCTCATATCCCCTAAATTCACGCCAGATTCCTTGCCTTGCAGGACCGATTACTTCTACCATCCCCCGCTGATAATCTGACAGGGAGTCCCAATGAGCGACGCGCAGCAAGAAACCACAACCAACACGACAACTAACCAGCAAAAAAAAATTGATAACCAGGATCTTTCAAAAAGTGGTTTTTGGATTTCACATCTGTTCACCATTGCAGCCACTATTGTTGGCGTGTATTTGGCGGCGCAAGCGGGCCTTAACCAGGCACTGGTTTTTGATGCGTTACAGACCAAACAGAACAACTTTTATTTGCGCGAATCACTCTATGCCGAGCTGGCCGACAATGCCGCTCAGCTTGCCGATTACAACTCTGAAGTCTTGAGCAAAAACCTGTCCACCAATGCCATCAAGATGGCTAACCCCAAGCTGGATACCTATGTCTGGGACACAATGAAGTTTTCTCCTACGACACTGGAAACGCCCACCTATTTCCTGACCGAGACTCGCCGTTTTTACGCCGAAGTGAATGACATCATCGAGAAGGTTGAAGCCTTTCACTATGGCAATAAATACGCCAGCGGATTGCTGCAGCAGCAGCTTGATCAGATGAACAATCTGGTTCTGCCCAAGCTTAAAGCCAGTGCAGAGGCCATTCGTGTCGATCTGGAGCAGCACGACGTAGAAGTCGATCTGCAAGATGGAGTGAAATAATGGCTCGCCATGCCAGCTGTCCAAGCTGTGACAAACAATATCTGGATACCACTACCTGTTATGATGAAGAACTGGATGTCTGCCGTGCCTGCGGTGGCCACTGGTTTGAACACGACGAATTGAACCGGGTATTGTCTCGCGTTGATAATGGCCACAACGAAGCCGATTACCAGCAACAGTTAGGCCCGGTACTGGGCATCAGCGATCGCCCCTGTCCGGAAGGTCATGGGCGTATGCAAAGCCATCAACTGCTTGCTCAATATCAGGTCAGTATCGATATCTGTGAGCAATGTCAGGGCGTGTGGGTCGATAGCGACGAATTGCACCAGGTCAAGCAATCACCGGCGATCCAGCAAACCCTGGGCACCCTGAACAAGGGTCTGAGCTGGAAGAGCCGTGTTTTCCAGTTTTTGTCCCAGATGCCGGTGGAGTACAACGTCAAACCCAAACGCAAGCCTCTGGTTACCTGGACGTTGATCGCGCTTAATTGCCTGATTTTTCTTAGCTATGTTACCAATCCCGAACTCGGCAATCAGCTGATCATGTTGTTTGGCAACGTGCCCACCGCGACGCTGGCTGGTGAACAACCCTGGACTCTGATCAGCTGCATTTTCCTGCACGGTGATACCTTGCACCTGCTGGGTAACATGTATTTCCTTTATGTCGTCGGCGACAATATCGAAGACGCTCTGGGCCGGCGGCACTTTATCATGCTGTATCTCGGGCTCGGGTTACTCTCCAGCCTGATCAGCGTCGGTATGAACTGGCACAGTGATATCCCTTCCATCGGTGCCAGTGGGGCCATTGCCGGCTTGTTTGGTGTGTATCTGATCTGGTTCCGCAACGCCAGCCTGACCTTTATGATTTTTATTTTTCAGAAGAAGCTGTCACCCATCTGGTACTTTGCCATTTGGGTAGGCCTTAACGTTGCAGGCATGGTGGTTGACGAAGGCGGTATCGATTACTGGGCACACATCGGCGGTTTTGTCAGTGGACTATTGATCGGCTACATCCTGAAGCCCTACATCTTTAAACGAAACCCGTTGCTGGAAATGCTGGCCCATCCGGCGGCAGTGGTGAGCCGTTAGGCTTTTCAAGCAACCGTTTTTCTATCTACCTTCCTCATAACCCGGTGCATTCAGGCGACGGAACAATACTAACCATTCAATCGCTGAGTGCACTTGGGTTTAGTGGCAATTATTGCCTCGCTTCGCCAAACTGAGTGATCATATTGTTGAGCTTATCTATGCTGGCAACCAACTCTTTATTAGACCGATTGATAGACTGACAACCCTCAAGAGTGTCGGATGCATTACTGCCAATATTGACGATATTGCGGCTGATTTCTTCAGACACGGCACTCTGCTGTTCCGCCGCCGTTGCAATCTGCGCACTCATCTCCGTTATCACATTGACGTTTTCCTGGATGGTTTCCAGCGACGTCTCGGCCTTGATTGCTTCCTCCAGGCTCTGCTCGGCCGTCTGCTTGCTTTCTTCAATTACGTTGACAGCAGCACGGCCGTTTTCCTGCAAGGAAGAGATCATCTGAATAATCTCTCCTGTCGACGTTTGTGTTTTACCGGCCAGAGAACGCACTTCATCGGCCACGACCGAAAACCCGCGCCCCTGCTCACCGGCTCGCGCCGCTTCTATGGCCGCATTTAACGCGAGTAAATTAGTTTGCTCGGCAATACTCGTAATCACATCGACGATTGAACTGATTTTAACACTGTCGGTTTCCAGTCGCTGGATGACCTGTGAGGCCTCATCGACACGCCCTGACAGCTCACCAACGATGCTCTTGGTTTTCCCGACCAGTTCCTGTCCAACCAACACATTGCTGTAGGCTTCCTGTGCCGACACTGCCGTCACCTCGGCATTTTTGGCGACCTCATTCACCGTTGCACTCATCTCGGACATCGCCGTCGATACCTGGTCAACCTCCTCGTTTAGCCGGTTCATATTGGCTTCATTACTGGCGGTCGAGGTGGCGGCTGAACTGGCGGCAACGGCAATATTGCCGACGGCGTCGGACGATCGATAAATGATGGTGCCCTGTTGCGATTTAAGGTAATCAAGTGCTACCTGCAATGCGCCCAACTCATCAGTACGCCCCGTATAAACCTGGCGGGCGATAGGGTTATCAAAAATAGCCTCGGCTTTCTTCGCCGCTTTTACCCAGGGCCGACTAATGCCCACGGCCAAAGCGACTTGACCGATACCTGCCACCAGCAACATGCACAGCAGGGCCGAACCCGTTGTCAGTTGCAAATAAAAGGTTACCAGCGATGCTATCAACAACGGAATTAATCCCGAGAGAATAATCCGGGTCACCATCGAGGGGCTGAATGATAAGAGCTTTTGCAAAAGGTTCGGCCCCTTATTCACCTGCTGATAAAGCGCCTGGGCTCGTTTGACTTTATCGGGTTCGGGTTTGACTCGAACGGATTGGTAGCCAACGGTGTCATCACCCTCATTAATTGCTGTAACAAAGGCATCGACCCAATAATAGTTACCATTCTTGCATCGATTCTTGACCACCCCCATCCAGGATTTATTATCCTTCAGGGTATCCCACAGATTTTGGAAAGCTGCCTGGGGCATGTCAGGATGCCGCACAATATTATGCGCCTTACCGACCAGTTCATCCTTATCGAAGCCACAAATATCGACAAAGTCATCATTAACATGTTCGATAACACCTTTTTTACTGGTGGTGCTAACAATTCGCTGGTTAGCGGCATAGATCCGCTCTTTGTCGGTAACGGGTTGATTTATTTTCATCGGGCTTCCTCCTGACTTTTAAATACTATTCAGCAAGTTCAGGTAAGCCACTATTTTGGTGTCTAGACCAGCGCTAACTTCCTCAAACATTAAAGATGATAATGGGAGATAACCAAACCTGCTGTGTGTACGATGGTGTCAGTTTTAACCGGCCCGACAAATACGTATCGATTCGTAAATCTGCAGCGATCGATCAAAAAACAATCAAATGAATTACGTTCTGCGAACTGACCCTGCGATTAATACCCAGCCTGCCACAGGATTACCCCAAGCCTGATGTTTGTACGATGCTCTGCTTTGAGATTGAGGGGGCACGGGCTTTTTTAATCCAGAAATATAAAACGGCTCAAGCGTTAAATGACCTTCCCACGCCGCTGCCCAATGAGTATCAAACAGTGGTTATTGCGAAATCTTCTTTCGATAAACCCAGATCTGTTTATCCGATAAAAAATCTATCGCCCTGCGCTCCGTTTGACTACCAGCATGAGCATCCAACAGATCAAGTTCGGCTATGGATACTTCATACAAAAAGCCCGATACCCTGTCATTCGAGTCACCGGTATAACTCAGGATGTATTGCTTTGTGGGTTGATCGTTTTCTGCTTTGATTTCTTGCTCTGCATGATTTGGCACAAGGGCTGGTTCTATTAATACATACCCGCTTATTGTGTGTTCAACAGCCATTATCTCGCGATGGAATAATCCCAACGTTTCTTGCTGATGCTTTGTCTCTCCGTGTAGAAACAGTAACTCGGGAATAGCCATATTCGATGTATCCGATACTACCGACTCCTTCGAGACATCTTCCAGATATTGATCAATATTAAACAGATCATAGGCAATCGATGTTACACCCAGCATGGCCACGATCAGGAGTTGCACCGCTGCGATACGAAACCAGGCCGTTCGCCGAACCAGCGAACGCACCAGCTTTTCGAATTCGACATGCTCCTGCAGCTTCTTATGCTCGGTATTCCAGACATTCAGTGGCTGAGTGTTAACCGATCGAGGCTCGTTCCAGGCGACTCTGAATCCTCCTCTGAAACAGGTAATCGCCGCCAGCACCCAGGCAATCCAAAAGCTGAATGAGATCCACCAGAACACCTCCCCGTCCGAATCCTCATCCGTACGATTCCAGACACCGACCATCAGGCCGAACAGCGACAAGAATTGCAGCAACGTGGAGAATTTGGAATCCAGAACTCCCAGTAAATGGCTGGTAAAATCGATTCGGTGCGTCCCAAAAATCCCGTCCTTGTATTGCAACCCTTCCGCATCGATCGCATAACGGGTTATTCGTCGGTGCCAGTAGCGATTTCGTTTTTCTACCTGTTTGCGATCAATAAACAACCCCCAGTCGCGCTTAAGATCTCGCAGAATACGAAACACCAATAACTCCATAAAAAGTGCTTTGTAATCATCAGAATTATTTGGGTGCGGCCGAGTTTTTTTCACACTATCCATAAAGATCCAGCTCTTCAACGATCAATTCCAGAATAACTATAGACCCAGATCGTAGAGAGAACGCATCGGAAATCGGAGAGCTTTCTTCTTCAGTTTCAAGTCCACAAGAATCGGGTCGAATGTTTTAACCAGCACCTCTAGAGTAAACATCAGCACTCATTGGCAAGTTTACTTCAGGAGGTTTTCCATGATGTCATTACACAATAAAGTAGCCTTAGTGACCGGTGCCAGCTCAGGTATTGGCCGATCGACAGCCAAGCTATTTGCGCAACAGGGCGCAAAGGTCGTTGCTGCTGCCCGCACAACAGCGGCACTTGAACAACTCGTCGACGAGATAGAACGCGAGGGTGGTCAAGCCTGTGCACTTGCTGGTGATGTCACCCAGGATTCCTACGCGAGTGCACTGGTTAGCCTGGCCCTCGACAAATTTGGCCGTCTGGATGTCGCCTTTAATAATGCGGGGACATTGGGCCCGATGTTGAGCGTCGATGAACTATCATTGGCGCAGTGGGAGCAAACTCTGAGGACCAATCTTACCGCCGCCTTTTCAGCCGCCCGTTACCAACTACCTGCCATGGCAAAGACCGGCGGCTCGATCATTTTTACCGCCTCCTTTGTCGGCTATACCGTCGGTATGCCCGGCATGACGGCTTATGCCGCCAGTAAAGCGGGCCTGATTGGATTATCCAAGGCCCTGGCGATCGAAGGCGCCGCCAACAATATTCGTGTGAATGCCCTGTTACCCGGCGGAACCGACACGCCTATGGCCAAGTCGTTTGGCGATACTCCCGAGGTCATCGAGTTCGTACAAAACCTGCACCTGCTGAAAAGAATGGCCTCTCCCGACGAGATTGCCCAATCGGCGCTTTATCTCGCCTCCAACGCGTCAAGTTTCACAACGGGCACTGCCATGCTGGTCGATGGTGGATTGTCCATCCATAAAGCCCAGGGCAACTCTTAAGGCACCTCTGAATAATTCGGATAGATCTCTGCGGATCCTAAAATGGTTTTTATCAAGGCGAAGCTCGCCGTTCATGTCGAGACCTGAACAAGGGCTTCAACACCGAG
>NZ_JAKSDZ010000051.1 GCF_023509475.1 Aestuariirhabdus haliotis
TCTCTGCGGATCCTAAAAATGGTTTTTATCAAGGCGAAGCTCGCCGTTCATGTCGAGACCTGGACAAGGGCTTCAACACCGAGAAAAACCATTTTCAGGACCGCCCTACGGGGCTTTCGGGCGAATCCAGCCTCTTTGTTACGCCTTTTTGAAACGTCTCGACCTTACTGCAAAGGCGTGTCGCGATTCTGAATTCGCCTGAAAGCCAGAGTTCATCTGAATTAATCAGAGGTGCCTTAAGTCTTAGCTCCCAGCATCAAGTCAGCGGCTGCCAGTCGCAATCCGTCGATCGTCTCTACCGAACCCAGCTGGCGAATGCTGTCGTAGACGTTTATAGCCTGATTGACATCCCGATAGCCAAGGTTAATCCGAGTGATGCCCGCATCCGATAGTGACTGTTGCTGCAGCTCGTTGTTGGCATCCAGTGAGAGCAAGCTGAGTCGATGAAATTGCTCATCCATTGCGTCCAGATAACCGTCGCCGTTGCTATCCAGGTTTCTGGCTTCTTCGAAGCCGTTCCTGGCGCCATGTTGGTCACCAAACAGCTCTTTACCGCTGTCGATCTTGCCATTATTGTTGCGGTCCAGTGCAAGAAAGGCATCGTCACCGGTCACAAAGCTGGTTAGTTGTTTTTCGCCATCGCCATTGATATCAAACCAGATCCCGTTTTCAACGGAAGTCGTGTTGAAACCATCACCGTTTAGATCTATGGCAAGAGGGTCGTTAATTTCGACTTCGGGTTTCGCTTGACCCGTGACACTCAATCCCTGGGCGTCGAGCCGTGCTGCACGGGATTGCAGTTGGACAGTTGTGCTTTCATTAACCTGCTGGACCGGGTTTGGCGTTGGATTGGATGATTCGGCCGTTGAACTGGTATCGATTTCCAATCGTTCTTCGATCTCTGTGCCAAACGTCAGTGCCAAAATAAGATATCTAAGGGAAGAGCGGGCGTCATCACCGGGAAGGGCTGAAGTGGCTGGCGTTGAAGTGATCTCCATGGTGCCTGATTCCTTTATTCAATCATAATGAGGTTTATCGGCCTGAATGCGATAAAATTAACCCCTCTCTTAGCCCGATTGCTCATAGGTTTTTTATTGTGTTGGAACTCCTTGTTATAGCGCTTGACCCCTCCCTGGAAATACAGGCTAACGAGCGTGCAACTGAACTCGGTCTGAACTTTGTTGGGACGCTGCCATTAAAACAGTTGCAGGCCGATCAGGCGGCACTGGTACTGGGAGGGGATGGCTGGAGTTTGGCCCAGGGCGGCAAAGGAGCTCCGGGGCCGGTACGGGTAGATTTCGCGAGTGGCGCGGCAGATCATCGTCGCCGCTTTGGTGGGGGCAAGAGCCAATCTATTATTCGTGCGCTCGGGTTAAAGGGTAGCTATCGTCCCAACATACTGGATGCGACCGCAGGGCTTGGACGTGATGCTTTTGTGTTTGCAACTCAGGGTTGTGAGGTTACTTTATTGGAGCGTTCTGCCGTAGTTCATACCTTGTTAACAGATGGCATGAATCGTGGACGCTTATACCCGGAGTCGGCCGAAATACTTCAACGTATGCACCTTTTTCACGCGAGTGCGTTTGATTTTCTACAGCAGGCCTCCGTTGATCAACGTCACTGGGATGTTGTCTATCTTGACCCAATGTTTCCTCACCGAAGCAAATCGGCTTTGGTTAAAAAAGAGATGCGGGTATTTCGAGAATTGTTAGGGGATGATCTAGACGCCGATGATCTGCTGTCCGCGGCTTGGGATGTTGCGACCTATCGGGTCGTGGTAAAACGGCCTCGACAAGCGTCCTGGTTAGGTGAGCGAAAGCCCGACTATAGCCTTGAAGGCAAGTCGGGCCGTTTCGATCTTTATGTAAGGGCAGCGCTACCAGCTACTACTGATTGCCCCGCGTGACCTGAGTAATACTATGGCGAACGTCTGCGGCGAGTACTCGGCGGGCGTTTTGGGTAACATCCAGAAGCAATTGGCTGCTCTTCAATGTGCCATCCTCCTGGTGTACTACCGCGTTTCGTTGTCGCATGGTGCTGATAAAGTTGCGGAACAATGCTTTATCAAAAAACTCCGGTGCATTGAGTCCATTGATGATAGACAGCCGCTGCGCCAAGTCATGACACTGATTTTCCAACTCTTCAGCGGTCATAGGGTGGTGATGGTTGCTGCTCAGCAGGCTGGCCACCACATAGAAGCGTTCCAGGGTTTGAGCGATCGCTTTACCCAACAGGTTTAAAACCACGAACTCTGTCGAACCACTGTCGGGGCGCTTGTAGGCTTCACCTTCGCAGATCAATAAGCCCTGTTCGGTCATGGCTTGTAACCAGCGGCGAATGATTTCTGGGATTTGCTGCTCATCGTAATGCAGGAACAATTCGGAGCTCAGGTAGGGGTACAAAATGGTGCCGAATTCGATCAGTTCAGCCTCGGACACCTCATGAGCATTAATAAAGTAGTTGGCCAACAAAGAAGGAATCGCAAACAGGTGCAAAATATTATTGCGATAGTAAGTCATCAAGACGGCATTATTACCTTCCAGATAGATGATATCTCCGAGGGAATCACTGCGCCGCTCTATCAATCCCAGTTCTTCGACGTAGCTAATCAGCTCCTGGGCGCTCATTTGCGGGTGAGTGATATGAGGGGCATAGGGTACCTGGTCGAGAAGCCTCAGGTAGCTATCGAGCTGAGTGACCAAGACTTCTTCTCCCAACGCCTGATTGCGGGTCGAGAGTAATACTGTGCCAACCAGATTGACCGGATTGATTGCGGCCGCACCGTTAATATGACTTGCGATTCGGGTGGCCAGGTTAGTGGTTACCGAGGACATCCACAGTGGTGGCTCTGCAATAGGGTCGTGACTGAAATTACGCCAATCGACCTGTTGGGAGTCGAGGAACTTTTCCAGCTCCAGGGGTTCACCAAAGGTGACCCTTACTTTACCGAACGAGCTGTTCAGGCCGCGTAAAGTGCGGAAAATATCGAGGGGTGACTCTTTCTTTTTGCTCTTGCCGCGCAATTCGCCCAGATAGGTAGAGCCCTCGAGGACCCGTTCATAGCCAACATATACCGGAATAAAGGTGATTGGACGGCGGTGATCACGCAGAAAGCTGCGTAATGTAATCGCCAGCATGCCAGTACGAGGTTTTAATGTCCGGCCTGTTCGGCTGCGGCCACCTTCGACAAAGTACTCGACGGGAAATCCGCGGGTGAAAAGAGTGTGCAGATATTCATTGAATACCGTGCTGTAGAGTGGATTACCACGGAAGCTACGACGCATAAAGAAGGCGCCAGCCCGCCTTAGAAGACCGCCTATTACGGGCATATTCAGGTTAATGCCAGCAGCAATATGGGGCGGGGTTAACCCGTTTCTATAGAGTAGATAGGAGAGCAACAGGTAATCAATGTGGCTACGATGGCAGGGCACATAGATCAAGCTGTGTTGGCGTTTGGCGTACTCTTTGACCTGTTCAATGTTATGGACATCAATGCCTTTGTAAATTTTATTCCAGAACCAGCTTAAGACGGTTTCCAGAAAGCGAATTGCTGAAATGCCATAATCGGAGGCGATCTCGTTAGCGTAGTGTCGCGCACGACTCTCTATTTGCGCGGTTTGAAGGCCACTTGCTTCGACTTCTGCGGCGATGGCGTGTTGCACGGCTGGAGTTTGCACCAGCCCGCTGACCAGGGTACGCCGGTGAGAGAGATCAGGGCCAACAACGGAGGCTCGTTGCTGTCTGAAATGCACGCGCAGGATACGGTTAACCTTACGCATCGTGCGAGTATGTTCGAGCTGCTCATCGACCAGAGTGCGTAGTGACATCGGATCATTGAAATGAATCATGGTTTGACGGCCCATTAACAGGGTCGTGATGAATTTTCGGAAACGGCCGCCTACGCTGTAGTTGTAGGCGAACAGCAGTTTAATCAGGGACTCTTCCTTGTCAGGCTCACGCCCCCAAAAGAAGCTGACAGGCACCAACTGAACATCACGATTGGGTTCTTCCGCTACCCAATGCAACAAGCGCTCCAGACGATGGGCCGATAGCATGCGATCCCGCTGTAGAATTAATCCTTTAGTCTGGGATAGGTAGAAATAGGCTCGTGACTCATCGACCTCTGGCAACATCGGTTGATAGGGGCGTGGTAGATTGGCTTTGAGGCATTGCTTTTCCAGGACCAGCAAGTCGCTGAGCGAACGATGGGAAAGGACATAGCACACCGGACGATCACGATCGAGTTTGTCGAGGTTTTCAAGCCCGCCAATGGTAGGGCGAACCCAGAGGTTTTGAATTCTTCGTAGCAGGTTAAAGCTGAAACGCGAGGCAAAGAGTTTTTTCATAAGGGTTTCGGAAAACTAATCGATGAATGCATGGCGCCAGAGCGCCGAATAAAAAGGGGGCAACAAGTCAGGGCTTAGCTACTGGCTTGTATCCACTCAACCTGATGCTCTCCTTGCTCGGATATTTCCATCCAGCTGTCCATGTCTTCACTGCCATCTTCCCAGAAACCACCATTGCAGCGAACCGTACGACCCAATGTTTGATGAGCGGAACGGGCGCAGCTGAGGTCATCATTCCAGGGGGTGGCACTGGAATCGAACCAAACACTGGTGAAATGCTTCCCGGCAGCTTTTTCCACGACCAACACAGGAATACTTTCACCATTAATGAATGACTGAAAGTGATAACTGTTGCCCTTGTGCTGACCTTCCTCGATAGCGTCAAAATTACTACCCAACCAGTCGCGAATGGCATTCAGGCTGGTGTCCTTGATGTAAATTTCAATATCCGGTTGCAGCATGGGATTACTCGTCAAAAAAGAACTTCAGGAATCGGCCCGCGCAAAGGCGCAGATAGCCGGTTAAGGTAACCAGCACACCGGTGCCGGCGACCAGGGTTCCAGCAAATGCGAACAGTTCACGAGTCACTGAAGGAATCAGCCGGTGCTCTGCGTACAGTATAGTTCCGACCCCGATAGAAAACAGGAACACGCCCACAACAAAAATCTGAAAGCTCTGCTGCGGGTTGCGAGCAATGCTTACCAGTGTTTTTCGAATACGTTGCTTATCCATTGGCAGCTAGCATGGGCTCAGTGTTGCTTTCTCACTAACTCTAACTTGAAATCGGCTCGAGTGGTCAATGTTTTTCTGGCGATAAGGCGTTGTTTTTGCTCCGGGTTGATATGCCAGTAATGAGGTGTCATGGCCAGGAGATCGAGCATTTGCTCGCTGCCTTCAAGGGTGAATGAAAACTCACAGCGCTCTGTTGCCACGCATTGAAAGGATTCCGGTAGTTGCTTGAGTACTTTCTCTTCCTCGTGCAAGCGTACTTCGTCATAGATCGCCTGTCGCAACTCAAGCAAGTGATGTTGGCCGGGAGTCACCGCCAGTAGCAGTCCCTCATTTGCCAGAATGCGTTCAAATTGGCCCCAGTCGATGCGCGAGAATACGCTGAGAATAAAGCTCATTGTATGATCGCAAAGCGGTACATCCGCTACCGAGGCAACGGCCCATTGGATCGATTTGCTACGACGACAGCAGGCACCGATGGCGGGCTTGGATATATCGATTGCAAAGCCCTGCATGGCCGGTAGCTGTTGCTGAAGTGCGGCGGTATACCAGCCTTCACCACAGCCTGCATCGAGCCAGCTGCCATTCGCTTCTGCCAGGTGTGTCTTGAGCATGGAGGTGATCGAAAGCAATAAAGGCTGATAATGTCCGCCCCCCAGAAAACGGCTTCTGGCGGTTACCATCTCGGCATTGTCACCGGGCTGTTTACTCTGCTTGCGGTGGCTCGGCAATAGATTGACATAACCTTGCTTGGCACGGTCAAAACTATGCCGATTGATGCATTGCCAACTGTTACCGACAAGCGCAAGTTCCTCCTGACAATGAGGGCATTGCCAGCCAGCAGAGTGGGCAAATGAGGAACCGGCTAAAGGCATCTATTTTACCAGAAGGCGCTGCAAGATATTTTGGTAGACGTGACTGAGCTGGTCCAGGTCACTGGCTTTAACGCTTTCGTTGACTTTGTGGATGGTCGCATTGCAGGGTCCCAATTCGATTACCTGGGTTCCGGTAGGCGCTATATAGCGACCGTCGGAGGTGCCACCGGAAGTCGAAAGTTGGGTCTCGATGCCAGTCTCCTCACGAATGGCTTCGACGGTGGCCTCAATGAGCTTTCCTTCACTGGTCAGGAATGGCTCACCGAACAGGCGCCACTTGATCTCGTAATCGAGGCCATGGCGAGAGAGCATCGCTTCAACATGTTGCTTCAACTTGTCGGCGGTAGTCTCGGTAGAGAAACGGAAGTTAAACATGACATGGACTTCGCCAGGAATTACATTGGTCGCGCCCGTACCACTTTGAATATTGGAAACCTGAAAGCTGGTGGGTGGGAAAAAGTCATTGCCTTGATCCCATTCGGTGGTGGCCAATTCATCGAGAAAAGGCAGAGCTTGATGAATTGGATTACGAGCCAGGTGAGGGTAGGCTACGTGCCCCTGGATGCCTTTGACCCAAAGGTCTGCTCCCAGGGATCCGCGGCGGCCGTTTTTGACCACATCACCCAGGGTTGACGTGCTGGACGGTTCCCCGACCAGACACCAGTCGATTTTTTCGCCCCGTTGTTGCAGGTGCTCCACAACTTTTACCGTGCCGTCTATGGCGGGGCCTTCTTCATCGGCTGTGATGAGCAGTGCGATCGAGCCAGAGTGATCCGGATTGAGCTGGACGAAGCGTTCACAGGCCGTAGTAAAGGCGGCCAGGCTTCCTTTCATGTCGGCAGCACCACGACCGAAAAGCATGCCGTCATGAATTTCTGGTTGGAACGGATTGGTATGCCACTGTTCCAGTGAGCCCGTTGGTACAACATCGGTGTGGCCAGCAAAGGCGAACACAGGCCCTTCGCTACCTCGTCGCAGCCAGACGTTTTTGACGTCTCCAAACTGCAAGCGCTCAACATGAAAACCCAATGGTTCCAGGCGCGATATCATCATCTCCTGACAGTCAGCATCTTCTGGCGTGACAGAAGGACGACGTATGAGATCCATAGCAAACTGCAAGGTAGGCGAGAGGTCGGACATGGGGATAATCTGTGTTATGGCTGAAGGGGAGGCATTCTAGCAAAGTGGTCTGCATTATACAGGGGCTTGGCATAGAGTATTGAGGTTATGGTAGAGTAAAAGCTCGAAAAAGAAGGGCAAGTTGACACCTGATATGGGCGCCGATGAAAACATAGAGAAGCAGTCTAACCGCCGTATTAAGCAACGCTTCCCGATTCCAGACCTTACCGTGCGGTTAAAACAACGCTCGATCTTCTCGCTTGGGAATGATTGGCGGACTGTTGAGGGGCTCGACTTTAATCGCTACGGAATTGCTTACAGCAGTAAAGAGCCTTTCAAAAAAGGGAATCGTGTCTACCTGTCGTTTCGCGGCCCCTATATTGGCTTGGAAAATGTTGCTGCACAGGTGGTCAGCTGTGCACGCGTCGAAGACGGTTTTCGAATTGGCGCCGTGTTTCTCTATTGGCAATCAGAGGAGCTCTATGACGTGAATATCGACAACAATTTGTCTCGTATCGAACGTATTTATCATGACCAACAGGCGGCTGTGCCAAGCCTATGAGCCACTGCTTTATCGATATAATCCTGTTATTTTTCTGAGGTCTTTTTACGATATTCGCAAAGATCTTCAATAGGGCAAGCGTTGCATTGAGGGGTTCGCGCTTTGCAAATATAGCGCCCGTGAAGAATCAGCCAATGGTGGGCATCAAGCAGGAACTCTTCCGGTACCAGTCTCATCAAACGTTTTTCAACTTCCAGCACGGTTTTACCCGGCGCGATACCGGTGCGATTTGAAACGCGAAAAATATGGGTGTCGACCGCCATGGCGAGCTGGCGAAACGCCGTATTGAGGACAACATTAGCCGTTTTCCTACCAACTCCTGGTAAGGCTTCCAGAGCCTCGCGAGTTTGCGGTACTTCGCTATTGTGTTGCTCGATTAACAGTCGACAGGTTTTGATCAGATTTTCGGCCTTACTGTTGTAAAGACCGATGGTTTTTATATAGCTTTTCAGACCATCGAGGCCTAACGCCAGTATGGCTTCAGGGGTGTTGGCGACCGGAAAAAGCTTGGCAGTGGCTTTGTTGACCCCGACATCCGTGGCCTGGGCAGAGAGTAATACCGCCACCAGTAACTCAAAGGATGAAGCGTAGTTCAGTTCGGTTTTTGGCTCCGGATTGAGTTCGCGCCAACGGCTGAAAATTTGTTCTCGTTTGCCTCGATTCATGATGTTTCGGTGCTGCTTTGACGGGCAATGATTGCGGTAGAAGCCTGGATCTGTTTTTGCTTGATTCGATCATCAATAAGGTTTTTCAGGGCGATGATGAAGCCCATAATAACGAAAGCACCCGGTGGTAAAATTGCAAAGAGAAACTTTTGATAGTCGGCGAACAGCACCAGTTCCCACTGGGCTGCCCCAGGGCCAAGCAGCAGATCCATACCGGAAAATAATGTGCCCTTGCCAATCAGTTCGCGTAGCGCCCCCAGCAATAACAATACCAGCGCAAAACCGGCCCCCATCATCAGGCCATCAATAGCGGAGGGGATAACCGGGTTTTTGGCCGCGAAGGCTTCGGCGCGGCCAAGAATGGCACAGTTGGTTACGATCAGGGGGATAAAAATGCCCAGTATCTGGTACAGCTCGTAGGTGAACGCCTGCATCAATAGTTCTACGCAGGTCGTGAGCGCCGCGATGATCATAACAAACGCCGGTAAGCGGATGGCTTCGCTGGCGCGAGAGCGAATAAGGGATACAGCAATGTTGGAGCCGGTCATAACGAAAATGGTCGCAATGCCTAGCCCCAGTGCGTTGACGACGGAGTTGGAAACGCCCAGCAGGGGGCACAGGCCTAACAGTTGAACCAGCGCCGGGTTGTTGTTCCAGAGTCCGTCGAGACTAATCTTGCGATAATCTGTTGCTTGCGCCATCAATGTGTCTCCTTACCGCGGGCTTGAAGCTGTTTGTTGCCCTCGGCAAATAATGTTTCACGATGCGCCCTGAAGTAGACCAGGCTGCGTTGCACCGCCGTCACTATCGCCCGGGGAGTAATGGTGGCACCGGTGAATTGGTCAAACTGTCCGCCATCTTTTTTTACCGCCCAGGCGTGGGATTCAGTATTGTCGAGTGACAGTCCTTCAAACTGGTGAATCCAGTCAGAGACTTTGGTATCGATAGCATCTCCGAGACCTGGCGTTTCACGGTGAGTAATAACTCGTACTGCAGCCAGTTCCCCGTTGTTGCGAATACCCACCAGCAAGCTGATGCGGCCGTTATAACCGTCCGGTGCCCAGACCGGCAAAATAGCAGCAATCGGCGTTGACTGGTCGAAGGCGATATAGGCCTTATGTTGCCCGTCGAGCCCTAACAGGGGGAGATCATCGACCATGACCAGAGTACTGAGCAGGTCATTATCGTGCTGTTCCTCCGGAATGATCTCGTTCAACGCTTTTACTTCATATGCGCGAACTTGCTCGATGATTCGCTGCTGTGTGAGCACGTAAGTCAGGGCAATCAGGCCCACGGTAAAAATGGAAAACACGCCTAGCGAAAAGCTGTTTCTTGCGATGGATTGTGTGAGTGTGTTCATCGATATCAATCCGATTTCGCCAAGCCTTTGTTGGACTTTTTGTGGCCGTAAGTTCGTGGTTGGGTATAGTAATCTATGGTCGGGGCGGCCATATTCATCAATAATACCGCGAAGGCGACACCATCTGGATAGCCTCCCCAGCTCCGGATGATGTAAATCAGTACGCCGATACAGGCACCGTAAATAAGTCGGCCACGGGTACTGACCGCAGAGCTCACCGGATCGGTGGCGATAAAAAAGGCACCCATCATGGTGGCGCCACTGAGCAGATGAAAAGCCGTAGAACCATTGCTGCTGGAACCGTCACCGCCATAAAACAGCAGGCTCATTAGCGATAGTGCGCCGAGCATCGCAACGGGTGTATGCCATGTGAATACTCGTTGATAAAGCAAGAACAGACCACCGGCCAGGAACGCGAGATTTACCCAGATCCAGCCTTGTCCGCCAACACTCCAGAATATCGGGTGGCTTTGCCAGAGCTCTTCAATGGTCAGACTGTTGTTTTCTCGCATCAGCTCCAGCGGTGTTGCCAGCGTGTAGGCATCCACTGAAAGTGGTTCGCCCAAAAACGGGAAGATGGTAAACAGAGCTTGTGAGAATCCTTCGACTCCTGCAAAACCTTCAATTCCCGCAGGTGCCGCCCAGGCACTCATCTGTACCGGGAAAGAGATCAGCAGTAAAACGTAACCAAGCATGGCAGGGTTGAACGGGTTATACCCCATGCCGCCATAAAGCTGCTTGCCAATAACGATGGCAAAGGCCACACCGATCAGGGTTAACCACCAGGGGGCGAGAGGAGGTAAGGCGAGTGCCATCAGCACAGCGGTTAACAGAGCGCTATTATCTCGCAGGTAAAACCCGACGGGGCGCTGTCGCAAGATCAGCACAGCAGCTTCACAGCCCAGAGCAATGACACTGGCCCACATTAGATTAATCAATGTGCCCCAGCCAAAGAAATAACACAGGGTTAAGGCGGCAGGCACCGTTGCCAGTATCACCAATCGCATCATTCGTGCGGTGGATCCTGGGCCGTGGGCGTGAGGCGAACTCATTCGTAGCAGAGCCATATTGCCTTAGTCTCCCGTTGTCTCGGTGGCGGCACGGTCGAAATCGAGGCTAGCCTGAGCAAGCTCCTCTTCTGATTTTTTCAGTGCCTGGATACGTTCGGGGCTTTCCCCATTGCTGTCGATGGTTCGTTGGGCTTTCTTGACAGCAGCCTTTGCCATGGCCAGACGAATTTTTAAGCGTTTTATCTCCGCCTCTTGATCACCCTGGGCGGCCTGTTCTTTTTCTGCTGTCGATGTGGTTTTGCTGTCATCGCTGTTAGCAGCTTTCTCCACGCTATCTTGTGAGACAAGCTCGCTATCGACCCGTTGTTGGGCGGTTTCCAACTCTTCCTGCAAGCGTTTTACTTCTTCGCTGAGGGCTTGTTGTTCTTCGGAATTGTTCTGTGCGGAATCGGCATAGGCGCGTTCGGCTTTCTTCAAGGCCGCCCGAATCATGGCGGCTTCAATTTTCAGTTTTTTAGCACTATCGCTCAACGGGGTTCGAGGCGCTTTGGCGTTGCTTGTCGGTTTTTTCTGGGGCGCAACTGGCTCCTCTGCCATTGCTTGTTCTGCCGCCAGCACTTCAGCGCGAAGGCGCTTCTGTTCTTGCTCAAGTTCGCTGATGTTGTCACCGGCTTCCTGCGCTTTGGCGATAGCTCTGTCGTTTTTCTTTAAGGCAGCGCGAGCCATGGCCAGCTTGATCTTGGCGGCCTTATGATCTTTTTCAGTAGACGGGTTATCGGCCTGTGCAGGGCTGTCGTTATCAGTAGACGTTTTATCTGTCGATGGAGAAGATGAGGGTTGAAGCTTGTCCAGTTGTTGTTGCAAAAGCGTCAGATTGGCTTGTAAGGATGCCTGCTCAGCAGCGTCGGCAGTATCGAGTTGGCGCTGAAGCTTCTTGATTTGAGCGTTGACCTTGGCCCGTTGAATATTGAGCGCTTTATCTTCTTTAGCGGTATCTGAGCCTGTGTTTTCTTTGGCTGCTGCTTCGGCCTTGGCGGCTTTTAATTTCGCCGCGCGTTCGGCGTTGGCTTTACGCTTGGCGGCTTTCTCTTCCTCTATCCGTTGCAGGCGGCTTTCCCGTGCCTCAAACCGCATTTTGGAATATTCCGCTTTCTGTTGCATGGCTTCGTGAGCACGGATATCGGCTTTTGAGGCGCGGTAGTATTGCACCAGGGGAATATGACTGGGGCAGCTGTAGGAGCAGGCTCCGCATTCAATGCAATCGAACAGGTTGTGGTGGCGCAGCTGACTGAAATCCTTAGCCCGCGCGTGCCAGTACAGCTGTTGTGGCAACAGATTAACCGGACAGGCAATCGCACATTCACCGCAACGAATACAGGCTTGTGCCGGAGGAGGCGCGGGCAACTCTTCGGCACTGGCAGCAATAACGCAGTTCACCGTTTTGGTAATCGGTGACAGGGTCGTTTGCAGGGTGAAGCCCATCATAGGCCCACCAATAATCAGGCGATCCAGCTTGGATGAGTTCAGATCCGCTTCGCTGAGCAAGTGTTCGATCGGGGTACCAATCAAGACATCGACATTGCCTCTTCGATTCAGGGCTTCACCGGTCAGAGTTGTCACTCGGGAGATCAGTGGGCGACCCTCGATAATGGCGTCCTGAATAGCAACCGCAGTGCCCACGTTTTGACACACAATGCCAAGGTCTGCGGGTAACTCACCACTGGGAACTTCGCGGCCGGTTAATAGCTGGATCAGTTGCTTTTCACCACCAGAGGGGTACTTGGTAGGCAATACAGCCACTTCGTAGTGGGCATTACGACCAGCGATCTCCTGGCGCAAGGCTTTAACCGCTTCGGGTTTGTTGTCTTCGACGGCAATTAATACTTCATCCGGTTTAAGAATCGAGTGCAGTATATCGATACCGTTGATCAGTCGGTCGCTACGCTCTTGCATCAGCAAATCATCGGCGGTGATATAGGGTTCGCATTCAGTACCATTGATGATCAGGGTGCGAATCTCTTGTTCCGGTCGGGCACTCAGCTTGACCGCAGCAGGGAAGCCTGCGCCGCCGAGTCCGGCAATGCCGGCTTCGCGAATACGATTGAGTAATTCGGATGTTTCGAGCTGACGAAAGTCCGCAACCGGATCCAGTTCACACCAGCGATCGTTGCCGTCGGTCTCGATGATGATCGACAACTCATCCATACCCGATGGGTGGGGCACCGAATGGGACTCAATGGCAACTACGGTTCCGGAGCTGGGGGCATGAAGGGGGGCGCTGACAAACCCCTTGGCCTCAGCAATTTTCTGCCCTTTCAATACAGTCTGGCCAACCCTAACGATAGGCTCTGCACCGGCACCAATATGTTGCTGGAGGGGAACCACGAGCTTCGCCGGCAGAGACACCGGTCGAATAGGTTGCTGATTTGACAGGGTTTTACGTTCAGGAGGGTGAACCCCGCCAGGAATGTCCCACAAGCGACGGCTCATGCAGCATCTCCCCGGCCAGCGTCGGTGATAATCAATTGCTCGCTGGAGGCCGGTAGCTTCCAGCTCCAGTTTTTGATGGTTGTCTCCATCGGAATCATATCGATACAGTCGACAGGGCAGGGCTCGACACAGAGTTCGCAGCCGGTGCACTCCGAGGCAATCACGGTATGCATCTGCTTGGCGGCTCCCAAAATGGCATCTACCGGGCAAGCCTGGATGCACTTGGTGCAGCCGATGCATTCATCCTCACGAATCACGGCGAGGGTTCGAGGCTTCTCTTCACCATGCTCGCTATCCAGCGGCAGAGGCTCGACATCCAGTAGGTCGGCCAGGGCCGAGATCGTGGCTTCACCCCCCGGCGGGCACTTGTTGATCAGGTCACCACCGGCTATCGCTTCAGCGTAGGGTCGGCACCCGGCGTAGCCGCATTGACCGCACTGGGTTTGGGGCAATAGTTCGTTAATACGATCGGATAGGGGATCTCCCTCAACTTTAAAGCGCACCGCAGCGAAACCCAGCACGGCACCGAAGATCAGTGACAGGGTTAACATGGCGAGAATGGCGTAGAGCAGGATATCCATAGAGAGTCGATGCCCGCCGTTACAGTTTGATCAGGCCGGTGAAGCCCATAAAGGCCAGGGACATCAGGCCGGCAGTAATCATGCCGATGGCGGCTCCCTGAAAGGGGAGGGGCACATCGGCAGCGGCCAGACGTTCACGCATTGCAGAGAACAGTACCAGCACCAGGGAGAAACCAGCCGCGGCGCCAAAACCGTAGGTGGCTGAATCAACAAAGCTGCTGTTGATTCGGTTACTGTTCAATAGGGCGACACCCAAAACGGCGCAGTTGGTGGTGATTAGGGGCAGGAATACCCCCAGTACACGATGCAACAGCGGACTGACTTTTTTGACCACCATTTCAGTAAATTGCACAACAACGGCAATCACTACGATAAATGTGATGGTCTTCAGGAACTCGAGTTGCAGGGGTTTGAGAATGTACTCGAAACTGATGTAGCTACAGACCGATGCCAGCGTCAGTACAAAGGTTGTGGCCAGTGACATCCCCATAGCGGTCTCGAGTTTGTTCGAGACACCCATGAACGGGCACAGGCCAAGGAATTGAACCAGTACAAAGTTATTCACCAGCACGGCGCTGACCAGAATCAGTGTCAGTTCTGTGGCGATATCTGGCATCAGGGAAGTTCCGGGTTTTCGCTGGGTTAATAGGGACTTCGACGGCTTATGAGCCGCAGGTTAGAGGCTGCCTATTATCCGGCAGGGCTCTATTTCAAACAAGGCATATAGCTATCGTTTATAAGGCGAAATAACTATAAGCTTAAAATTAAATTGATAGGAGTGGGCCCGAAAAGCTGAGCCCACTCCTATTGATCAGCTTATACGCATTCCGGGTTGAGCGCCCTCATGGGGTTCGAGAATCCAGAGCTCCTTGCCGCCGGGACCCGCAGCCAACACCATGCCTTCGGACAATCCAAATTTCATTTTGCGCGGTTTCAGATTGGCCACCATAACCGTAAGTTTGCCTTCGAGCTGCTCCGGGCTGTAGGCACTTTTGATGCCGGCAAAAACATTGCGGGTTTCGCCGCCCAGATCCAGAGTCAGCTGAAGCAGCTTGTCGGCGCCTTCGACATGCTGCGCCTTGGCGATTTTGGCAACTCGAAGATCGACCTTGGCAAAGTCCGGAAACTCAATTTCATCCGCGATCGGCTCATCCGCTAAGGGGCCGGTAGCGACCGGTTTTGCATTGGTGGCGGCGTGCTCGGCTAACAAGGTTTTTGAGGCTTCAACCATAGCCGCGACCTTGTCACTTTCGACACGAGTCATCAGTGGCTTGAATTTGTTGATGGCGTGGCCGGCGGGTAGTAACTCGGCAGCGTCACTCCAGCGCAGAGGTTCGACATTGAGGAAGGCTTCCGCTTTTTCTACCAACGCCGGCAGCACAGGCTTAAGGTAGATCATCAGCAAACGAAACAGGTTGATGCCGACCGAGCAGATTTCGACGACCTCTTTTTCGGTACCTTCCTGCTTGGCCAGTGCCCAGGGTTCTTTATCGGCAATATAGGCGTTGGCTTTGTCTGCCAGCGCCATAATGTCACGAATGGCACGGGCATACTCGCGTTGCTCATACTGATCTGCGATGTTGTCGGCGGCGGCCATAAATTCAGCACTGAGCGTTGCTTCGCTGTCGCTACTGGCCAGTTGCCCTCCGGATTTCTTGATAAAGCCGGCGCAGCGACTGGCGATGTTAACGACCTTGCCCACGAGGTCCGAGTTCACCTTCTGGGAGAAGTCATCCAGGTTGAGGTCGAGATCATCGATTCGATTGTTGAGTTTGCTGGCGAAGTAGTAACGCAAATACTCGGGGTTTAAATGGTCCAGGTATGTGCGGGCTGTAATAAAGGTGCCCCGTGATTTGGACATCTTTTCATTGTTAACCGTCAGGAAACCGTGGGCGTTGACCTGGGTCGGCGTGCGGTAGCCAGCTCCTTGCAGCATGGCGGGCCAGAACAGGCAGTGGAAGTTGACGATATCCTTGCCGATAAAATGATAAACCTCGGCTTCGCTATCTGGCTTCCAGTAATCATCGAAGTGGAGATCGTCTCGGCGTTCGCACAGGTTTTTAAAGCTGGCCATGTACCCGATAGGTGCATCGAGCCAGACATAAAAGTATTTGCCGGGCTCGTCCGGAATTTCAAAACCGAAGTAGGGAGCATCTCGTGAGATATCCCAATCCTGCAGCTCACCGTCTACCCACTCGGCCAGTTTATTGGCGATCTCTTCCTGGACGGCACCACTTCGGGTCCATTTCTGCAGGAAGTTCTGGAAGTCGGTGAGCTTGAAGAAGAAGTGCTCGGAGTCTTTCTCCACCGGTGTGGCCCCGGAGAGGGCGGAAACAGCATTCTTTAACTCGGTCGGGGAATAGGTGGCTCCGCAGACTTCGCAGTTATCGCCGTATTGGCCGGCGGCTCCGCAACGGGGGCAATCTCCCTTGATATAGCGGTCGGCCAGAAACATCTGCTTTTCCGGGTCGAAGGCCTGGCGGATGGTGCGTCTGGCGATGTGCCCTTTGTCACGCAACGCGATATAGATCGACTCGGAGAGTTCGCGGTTATCTTCTGAGTGGGTGGAGTAGTAATTATCAAACTCAACCAGGAATTCACCAAAATCCCGCTTGCGCTCGGCATTAATCAAGGCCACAGATTCTTCCGGCGTGATTCCCATCTTTTCTGCGTGCAGGCTGATGGCCGTACCATGGGCGTCATCGGCGCACACGTAAGTGCAGAGATTGCCCCGTTGTTTCTGGAAGCGTACCCAGATATCGGTCTGGATATATTCTACCAGATGCCCCATATGCAGGGGACCGTTAGCGTAAGGCAGGGCGCTGGTGACAAGAATGTTACGGGATTTTTGCGTCATAGGGGCCGTCGACAAGGTTGATAAAATCGTTGTGATTTTTAAGCGAAAGACAAAGGATCGCGATTATAGCCCCTTTCGAAGGGTGAATCATCCGTCGTGAATGGTCATCGCCTTACCGTGCTCTTCCCGCCAACCGTGGCCTGCGATCAATTATTAGGTTCTGATAATGATCAGGATCAGAAAATTAATGAAAAACTATTGGCCGAGGTCTGTCGTGAAGCCGTAGAATATCGGATTGCTTATTCGATATCTGCCTTGCCGATTCCGGCCAGGGCGGCTTATTTTACTGTTAGGAGTTGGGTTGTGGGGTTGGTTGCCGAGGGGGGGAGCTGTGATTAACGACGATGATCACAAGGCTTACCATCGAATGTTAAACGCGGGTGGGTCCATGTGGGAGCTTGAGAGCGGATCCGAGCCTTCGCATCCGGTTTTTTCTCGCGGTGCCCAGATGGCAGCTGATGCCTCAAATTCCCAGAATATGGCGGGCGCGCGTACCGAACCATTGCCCAGGGACTTTATGCCCGAAGCGACCTATATCGAATGGTTGCAAGAGCATTACGGCATTCCTCCGACCTTTACCCTGGAACAATTGCCCGACTTTAAACTCTATTGGTTGGAAACCGGAGAAGCCCGCAAGGCCTGGCAGAATAAATTCAAGAATCATGTGATCTATCAGTGGAAGCGACAGCAGAGTGAAAGAGAGCAAAACCCTCATCAAACAACAGCTGAAAAGCTTACAGACACAAGCTGGTCAGACTCCCTCGACATCTGATGATGCCGCCACGGCTGATGCTGCTGAACACAGGTTGACCCCGCAGCAAAAGCAGGAGCTGTCCCAGGCTGTCAATGTCCTGTTTACCCTGCTGGAAGATGCCTTCCCGACCAAATTCAAGCACGCTTTCCGGACCGCCGAAGACCGCCAGCGTGCTCAGCGAGTGTGGATGTCATCGTTGAAAGTGTTTCCGCCACAATTGATTGTCGAGGTGGCGCGCGAGGCGATTAAAACCAGTAAGTACTTTCCCGATCTGGCTGAGATTTATCAACAGTGCCGCGCGGCTTATTCCCGGCACGGGTTGAAAGAACCCCTTCAGGCATACTACGAAGCTTGCAATTCGCCCCAACAAAACCTGGGCTATGGCTGGAGCCATATGGCGGTCTATCTGGCGGCTCGAGACACGGGATGGCCGACCCTGAGAGGTGAGGAGCAGCGTTTTGCCTTTCCCCTGTTTGAGAAAAACTATGAACTCTGGTGCAACCGGGTTCTGGAGGGTGAAGACCTGAACGCGCTGGTCGCTAATGCCCTGGAAAATCCAAGATTCGCTGCGCTCGATACCGAACAAGACCGTATCGCGCAGCAACAGCAACAGCAGAGGATGCAGCAACAGGGTATTAACCCCGAAGGCGGGCGTCAGGCGTTTCTTGACCTTAAGAAAGAGTTCAATCAACCCTAGCGGGATGCGCTCTGCGCCACCTGAATCACCACTACCATGGAGTGACGTTATGCCCGAACTGAGTCGGCAGCTTATAGAACAGGCCATCAGAAACTATCAGGATCCTTACCTTAAAAGTGATCTTGTCGATGCCGAAGCCGTTGAGGAGATCGGTATCGATGGAGGAAACGTTAAGGTTTCAATTTGTCTGCCATATCCAGCAGCGGGACTTAACAACGCGATCGCCCAATTGTTAGCCAGCGCGATTAATAATCTCGACGGTGTGACAGACACTCAGGTTGGCGTCAGGTTTGAGATTCCTCCGCATTCGTCAGATCACAATGTGGAAGCCTTGCAAGGCATCAAGAACGTCGTTGCCGTCGCGTCGGGTAAGGGCGGAGTCGGTAAATCGACTACGGCCGTGAATCTGGCGCTGGCATTGAACGCCGAAGGTGCACGTGTCGGAGTGCTGGACGCGGACATTTACGGACCTAGCCTGGGTTTGATGCTGGGGGTTGCCGAAGGCACGCGGCCACAAGTTCGGGATCAAAAGTGGTTTATTCCGGTTGAAGCTCATGGCTTGAAATTGATGTCGATGGCATTTTTGACCGATGACCGTACACCGATGGTATGGCGTGGGCCTATGGCAAGCGGCGCATTGCAACAGCTCCTGACGCAAACGGAGTGGGGTGAACTGGATTATCTGGTGGTTGATATGCCCCCGGGCACCGGTGATATCCAGCTGACTCTTTCCCAGCAGGTACCCCTGGCCGGTGCAGTGATTGTCACCACGCCGCAGGATCTGGCGTTGCTGGATGCCAAGAAGGGCGTTGAAATGTTCCAGAAAGTGAATGTGCCGGTATTGGGTATCGTGGAAAATATGGCGGTACATATTTGCAGTCAGTGCGGTCATTCTGAACACCTGTTTGGGGAAGGAGGTGGTGCCAGCATATCTGACCTGTACAACACCGACTTGCTGGTCTCCATGCCCTTATCGATGAGCATTCGCGAGCAGGTTGATAAGGGGCAGCCGACCGTTGCCGCAGAGCCCGATGGACAGCTCGCAACCCTTTATCGGGAAGTCGCCCGTCAAGTGGGAGCGACCTTGTCGATTCGAGCCGCTTTAGCTGTTGCTGCTCCTACGATCTCTATCAGCGAAGACTAAGCAGAAAGGGCAAGGTGTAATACGAAGCATCTGAAATGCTGCCGTTGAATACCCTGCCTTTTTTTTCTGCACATTCTGGTCTCTGCATCGAATGGATTATTTGTTACTGGCAGGTGCCGCTTTTCTGGCGGCGACCCTGGTGCCATTTTCTTCTGAAGCCTTACTGTCGGCCATGCAGTTGCAAGGGTATAACCTCTATGGCCTTTGGCTGGCAGCAACTCTGGGTAATACCCTGGGGTCCTGTGTTAATTGGCAGCTGGGTCGTTATCTGCTTCATTTTCGTGACCGGCGCTGGTTCCCGTTTACAGAGGATCAGTTGCAACGAGCGCAGGGTCAGTTTAACCGCTGGGGGTTGTGGTCGTTGTTGCTGAGCTGGGTGCCGCTGATTGGTGATCCCATTACCTTTGTGGCAGGGGTTTTTCGGGTTCGCTTTATCATTTTTATTGCTCTCGTCGCCTTGGCAAAAGCACTGCGCTACGCGGTGGTTATCGGCATTACCAATGGCCTTGTGTCGGTCTGGTAGCTTTTTCGGTCCTTCAATACTTGAGTTTTTTGATATGCATCAAACGCTTCTCTTAGGGGCGTTTGATGCATATCAATGAGAAAAACCGATCAAGGGGGCACACTCGTACGCTATATGGTCTTTAAGGGTTTGTTGTCTGGGGCCCACTTTTGGATTTTGAGCAACCTATGAGTGAAAAGATTGTAAGCATGGCACAGCATCGTCAATTACATAGCAATAGAAGCGTTCTGGATGATCGGGTTGCAGCCGAGATCATGACGTCTCGTGTGTTGACTGTTTCGGAAGACTGGTCATTAGAACAATTGTCCGATTTCTTTAATGATCAAAAGCTGTCTGGAGCACCGGTTATCGGTAACGACGGCCGTTTGGCCGGAGTGGTGTCCTTAAGTGATATTATTCGAGGGCATTCCAATCACGACTTTTATCGTCCTGAGGAGAAGTTGGATACCCAGCCCCAGCGCCGTAATGCCAATAGTAAGCCGGCCAGTGACTTGCGGGTAGGCGACATCATGAAAACAGAATTGCATGACGTTACCATGAACACACCTTTGCATAAGGTAGCGGCTATTATGGTGAAGGAAACCGTACACCGGGTTCTGGTAACCCATGATAAGAAAGTTGTGGGCATAATCTCTTCACTGGATCTGTTACGACAAGAGGTTAGTTAGGGCAACTCTGATTAATTCAGATAGATCTCTGCGGATCCTAAAAATGGTTTTTATCAAGGCGAAGCTCGCCGTTCATGTCGAGACCTGGACAAGGGCTTCA